>JAUPKV010000472.1 GCA_030837265.1 Methanobacteriota archaeon | reverse complement strand
TTTTAATTTCATTGAAGTCGCCATTATAATTTTCAGTAATAGGTTCAGGAATTTCACCACGGCTTATACGCTCAACATATTCGGCAGCTACATTCAAAGGACCAATAACTGCATCAAGAGTTTCATTTACCCCCTCAACAACTTCCTTATATTCCCCCTGGTGTCTTGATGCATCTGCCCGCGTATCCAGCTTTCCTTCCACCGCTGCGTTTACAAGCGTTTCTGTGTCCTCAATAAGGAGGTTAATATTCTCCATAGCCTTGATTATTGCCGGTATCAGGCGGTCCTGCTCACTACGCTGTCCAATTTGCTTAAACTCATCAAGTCTGGAAGTATTTCCTAAAGCAAGATGTTCAAGCACATTAGTCACATTCAGCACTCTGGCTCGGACTAAGTTAATTGCTCCCCCCATTGAACCGTAAATGCCAACATACTTGCCTTCGACACTTTTTGTTTGATCGTTTACTGCCATACGTTGCAGAATATTATTGCACTCGACAAGACCCTGTAAACCTTTAATACAGTTGTTGACATTTTGTTTTACATCGTTAAGGTTGCCATCGTAATTTTCAGTAATAGGCTCAGGAATTTCGCCATGGCTCAAACTTTCGACAAAAGACCGAAGCATCTTAAGCTGAACTATTTCGTCTTCTTTAACTGAAATAAGAGAATCTTCTTTTTGTTTTACTTCCGAACCTAAGTCTAAAAATACTCCAGAAATATAATCCAATTTTCCATTCTCATCAAAATTCAGGTGAGCTTTTTCCTGAACGAAGACTATACTACCATCTGATTTCTTGATCCTGTATTCAATTTGATAAGAACTTTTGTTTTTCTTAGCATTCCTTACTGCCCTTTCGATTATATTGATGTCCTCCGGAAAAACAATATCGGACCACAGTACTTTTTTGTCAATGAAATCCAGTTTTGAATAACCGGTTAGCTTCTCTACATTTGTACTTAAGTAGTCCATTCCCCAGGACAATTTACTTGAGGATTTGAAAACAGTCACTGGAATGTTATCTATTAGCCAGCTGATATCCTCTGCTTTAAAAATGAAATTAAATGTCGAATTTTCAAATGAGTCATCACTTTTTTGTTTTTCAAAAACGGAGTCTATAGAGCCCATAATTTACCCATCTCCTAGTAAGATATATAGTAACTACTAATATAATTTGTGTTAGTTATTACTATGAATTAAATCCATTTAAATGTATAGGTAAAAATTTTGGCTGATTTCTAATGTAGTGGATTAAAATCAGTCTCACGATTCACTAAAAAAGAATAAACTTAAAGGTCAGATAATACCAAAAATAATATGTTATAAATTAACTTCGACATCTACACCAAGAATTTCTTTCTTCCCGGTAAAAACGTCCCTTGCGATTTCGGCACAACCAATGGCAGCATGCCACTTCCCAAGACACTTACATTCCAGTCCCAGGTGTTCCCCTATCTTCTTTTGTATATACTCAACTTCTGCTATGGAACCGGCAAGAAAGATCTCTCCGTTTGTCCCGTAATCCTTAAGGAGAAGCTGCATTGAGGCTATTTCCATAGCAGCAAACAGGGCGATAGTATCCAGAGCTACCAGTGCCGGACTTTCTCCTTTTTTAGCTGCATTGAGCAGTTCTTCCCTATCATTGTAAGGGGTTTTCTTCAAAACTCCTGCTTCTATAAAGGCCTGGTTTGCGCTTAACAGTCCGCCATCTACATCCCTGATAGCTTGAAGGTCAAGAGGGCCGTGATGGATCCCGGGAGCAAATATGCAGGCATCGATTGCACCTATTACTATTCCATCGGCAACGGCAAGTGTTACTGTATTTGAACTTATATCGGAAACCACGAAATCCTTAAAGCCAAGACAAAGGATATGATAAGCTATCCCAAGTTTTTCGGGACTTGTAAGGTGTGAAAATACTTTCATTCTTGGATCCACTTTGCTCTCCGTATGAAGACCAGGAATAGCTATTGCAGGAATGCTCGAGTAAAGGATAGCATCAAAAACTTTTGTGCCCCCTCCTGTCTTTTTTCCCGCTCCTTCCAGACTCTTCAGCCCGCGTCCTTCCAGTTTCCTCACATCTTTTATTGAGGAAAAACCATCTCCCATTGAGTATGTCAACGCAATCAAATCTATCATTTTGCGTTCAATTTCGAACTTTTCTTCAATAGAAACCAGGATTTCATCCTCAGACATAGCAGCTGCCACAGCTCTTTCAAGCTCGAAGGTCAGAACCTTATCTCCATTTAAGAATGCAAAACGGATTGCAGTCGTTCCATGATCTATTCCTATAAATGCCAATTAACTGTCACTCCTTTAGCGCCTCAGAGGGCATTTTCCAAGCTTTGATTCAATTCGTTCATTATTCTGTCTCCCTCTTCAGCTGTTCCAACTGTTGTCACAAGCCTTATTTCCTGAAAACTCCTGCCTTCCGAGAGTAATAGCCTTAAGTTACCCCTGACATCGGAACGCAGAACTTTTCCGGTAAGATTTCCTCCTGCGATACCCTTAACTGAAATCACAGAAGGAATCACCTTTTTAATCTCGGGATGCTGAGATATCAGCTTTATAAGTTTTTTCCCAGCTCTTCCCCCTATAACAGTTGTATGAGCTCCACCGAGCTTATTCCTGGAGGAATTTTTTATACTTTGATTTATTTTACTTTTATTTTCCGCCATTTATAGTCAAACCGAGGATTACGTCAGTAATCTTCCTTCTGGTCTCATATAATATTTTTCAAGGTCTCGTTATTCCACCATGATCAGATATTTTCAAGTTCCTTCATACCTATAAGTTTGACATTTTCCTCATCAAGTGTTTTAACTGCCTTTTCAACTTCGTTAACTCTGATGATTAAAAGGGCCTTCTGATTCCTGGTAACAAATGCGTAAGCATAATCAATGTTGATCTTAGCTTTTCCAAATATTTCCGCAATACGGGACATACTTCCAGGGACGTCATCCATTTCTATTCCCAGAACACTAGTTTCGGATACGGTAAATCCTGCATTATGAAGAATATTATATGCATAATCGGTATTGTCCACTACCATACGGATTATCCCGAAATCTCCAGATTCGGCAATAGTAAATGCTCTTATATTTATTCCTGCACTCTTTAATTTATCAGCGATGTTTGCAAGTCTTCCGGGTTTATTTTCCGCAAAAAGGGAAATTTGCTTTATTATCTTGTCTTCCATTCCAGCACCCTGCCTTTATTTCTTGTACTTATTCTTGATTTTTGTCCTTGATTCTTATTGGATCCTTTTTTATATCTAATCCTTAACTCTTATCCTGATCTTATATTCTAAATTAGTTACCCTAATTCTTATCCTGATCTTATATTCTAAATTAGTTATCCTAATTCTTATCCATAACTGCTTTAATTTTTATGTTGGAATCTTTTTTTAATTTATTTATTTCTTGCACTCACATCTTCCGGTTATCAATGACCTTCTTTGATTTGCCTTCGGAGCGGGGAAGAGTACCATGTTCAACCAGTTCCACCTCTACCGAAAGATTAAGCACGTGTCTGAGCGCGCCAGCGATTTTCTTTTTAAGCGCCATCATATCAGACATGCGGTCACTGAAGGCGGATTCATTCATTTCGATCTGAACTTTCATATTATCAAGCGGTCCAATTCTGTCCAGAATTATCATGAAATGGTTTCCGACTTCAGGAATATTCATGAGGACCGATTCGATCTGTCCGGGGAATACATTTATTCCACGCACTATTATCATATCATCCGAACGCCCACTTATACGAGTAATCCGTGGATGGGTTCTTCCGCAACTGCAAGGTTCAGAAAACTTTTGGGTAAGGTCCTTAACCCGATAACGAATAAGAGGAAGAGCTTCCTTGGCGAGGGTTGTGATTACGAGTTCGCCAATTTCTCCGTCAGGAACAGGCTTCTCTGTTTCCGGGTCAAGGATCTCAACCAGAAACTTGTCTCCCCAGACATGTATCCCACACTGCTCCGAGCATTCGGTAAAAAGAGGGCCACTTAGTTCTGAGGTTCCGTAAATATCATAGGCCTTGATCCCGGATTCTTCTTCTATTCTTCTCTTAAGTTCTAATGACCATGGTTCGGCCCCGAAGAACCCTATTTTTACCTTCGTGTCATCCTTTATGCTGATGCCCATCTTTCTTGCAGTTTCAATCATAAAAAGGAAGTAAGAAGGTGTACAGGCTATGGCAGTTATCCCAAGGTCTTTCATCAGTTCGATCTGGCGCTCGGTGTTGCCTGAACTCGTAGGAAGTACGGTTGCGCCCAGTTTTTCACTTCCATAGTGGGCACCCAGTCCACCTGTAAAAAGTCCGTATCCGTAACTCACCTGAAGAATGTCGTCCTTTCCCATGCCAACCGAAGTAAATCCGCGCGCAAGGGACTCAGCCCATTCATCAATATCCTTCTGGGTGTATCCCACAACTGTCGGCTTGCCTGTCGTACCTGAGGAGGCGTGGAAACGAGCAAGCTTTGAGTTAGGGACACAAAACATACCTGTAGGATATGTATCCCTGAGATCCTGCTTAAATGTAAAAGGTAATTTTGTAATATCTTCCAACGTCCGGATGTCATCCGGCTTTACGCCATATTCGTCAAACCTTTTCTTATAGAAAGGGGAATTCTCGTACACATAACTTACCAGTTCTCTCAACTTCTTTCCCTGCAGCTTTTTCAAATCTTCTACAGGCATTGTTTCAATTTCAGGATCCCAGTATTCTGGCATTTTCACGACTCCGAATTTCTCTTGTATGTAAACTTTAGAATATTGCCGGTAAATATTGTATGAAGACTAAGCTAAAATCTTATATAAATAATAGCTATTGAGTTAAATAAGGAATTTTGGAAATTCAAAAAGAGCGGATACTAAACAGATAGATTGTTGTACAAAATAAAAATACTTATTTGGAGGAAAAAAGAAATATTTCCCAATAAATAAGAAAATAAACAATTTTCCGGTAATCTGGAATTTATTCATCTTCCAATCCTTCAGTTTCGTCCTCAATTGGGATGTCTTTTGAGGATGCCCCAAAGGAAGCTTCTAGAATCTTCTTTGTTTTTTCCCGGCATTTTTTCAATACTTCTTCCATATTGGCAATAACGTCAATTCCGGCGGCTCCTGAGTGTCCACCGCCAGTTCCATTGTATTCGTTACTAATGTTTTCCATTAGTTGCCCAAGATTAACACCCGCATTTACTGCTTCACGTTTTGCTCGGGCACTTATCCGGACACTTTCGCCTTTGACTGTACCGACAAAAGCTATATCGGCACCGATATTGATTAGAGTCGAGGATGCCGAACCTCCAAAAGAACTGACATGGGAAGAAGCTATCAGCATGTCCTGCACTCTATCAAGTTCAATGCGACTTGCTGCTTTGAGAATAGCTATACGCATGGAAATATCTTGAGGGGTGGCAGCCATGAGGTCCAGGACTTCCCCATATTCAACGCCACTAGCTTCTATGATTTTTGCCACTGTTAAGAATGTCTCGGCCGATGCATGTTTGAAGTGCCCCGTATCCGTTACAATTCCTGTAAGCATACCGATTCCCACTCGCCTGTTAATCGGTGCCTCCATTGCTTTCAAAACTTCATAAACTATTTCTACAGTGGATGTTGCATTCCTGTGCAGATAAAATTCGGCATTTTCTGTAAGAGCAGTTGTTGTATGATGATCTATTACACAGTAATTTGTTAGCTCTATCTCGTTTAATTGAGCCTTTGTCGAAGTATCAACAACGACAACAAGACCGTAGTTTAAAGGGTCAGGCTTGTCCACTACCTTTATTCCAAGTCTTTCGATCAGCACAGATGCTACCCGGTTGCACCCGTCAACAAGTCCCACTGTGCCCCCAATAGCTTCTGAAAGTGCAAAAGCACTGCTAACTGCGTCCGGATCCGCATTCCGGTGACACAAATATAAAATGTTTTGATAGTCTAGGAGCCGGTTGATAAACTCCGCTTCGTCAACTCGCATTGTCCACTCTGGCTTCCGCTTTCAAGGTCTCGACCCAAAATCCATTAGGTGCAAATTATATAGGATCCAGTTAAAGTTTATAAATTGATCCTATTCTATGCTCGGCATGAAAATATTTATTCCGCATTTGTGCCCAGAGCCTTCTGGATTTGGTCCTGAAGTTGTTTAAAGCGAGATGTAAGCCTTTCTTCCTGCCTGGATAGGGACTGAAGCCTGAGTGAGAGAGTTTCTCCTCTGTCTTTTAATTTTGAAACGGACTCCTCTTTGCTCGTTTTTATAACCAGTTCCCCAACATTGCGATAGATAACTGCATCGTCAGTCAGTTTCTCTAATTCATCAAGAGCCATTTTTGACTCTTTTTGCATAGCTTCGATCTGAGATTTCTGCATGGTTAGCGCCTGTATTTGCTGCTGTACCTGCTGAAGCTGTGCTATTTGGTTCTGGATTTGAGGAGGTAATTCTGCTGTCATTAATTTCACCTGGGTCTTCAATAAACCTGATGGGATTTTAATGTTTCTGTGAACGATAAGTTAATCTCAATTGATTAACAGTAATTAATTATTAATCAGGAATGAAAGTTGATTACCCTGCCACAAAACAATGATAATAAATCACTAGATGGGAGAAAATATAAATATCTATATAATAACAATATTAAAATTATTTTGCTCCAACAATAAATATGCGGGAGATATTAGAAATGGAAAAAAGTGGAAATCTTAAAGAAATAAAATCTCTTTTAGAAAAATTTACAAATGCCCACGGAGTATCAGGATTTGAGGATAATGTACGAGAACTTCTCGAATTAGAACTCGAGCCTTATGTTGACACTATCCGAAGAGACACAATGGGAAACCTGATAGCTAATAAGAAGGGAGAAGGGCCTTCCATAATGCTGGCTGCCCACATGGATGAAATTGGGTTAATGGTCAAGTACATAGATGACAACGGTTTCCTCCGTTTTATTCAGCTTGGAGGATGGTTTGACCAGACTCTGGTTAGCCAGAGGGTCATAATTCATAGCAAGAAAGGTTCCATTACAGGAGTTATTGGCTGCAAGCCTCCTCATTTGATGAAAGACGAAGACAGGAAGAAGTCCGTGAAATTAGAGGATATGTTTATCGACATCGGCGCAAAAGATAGGGAAGACGCCGAAAACCTGGGAATTGAGATCGGTGCAACTGCATCAATTGATAGGGAATTCAAGTCCCTGGCAAACGGAAGAGTTACTTCCAAAGCTTTTGATGACCGTGCAGGCCTTGTAGTGCTCATAGAGGTCATGAGACGGCTGTCAAAACATAAAATTGAGGCAAACGTATATGCCGTTGGTACTGTTCAGGAAGAAGTAGGACTTAAAGGAGCAAGAACCTGTGCTTTCGGGGTTTGCCCGAACATTGCCCTCGCTGTTGATACTACCGCGCCTGGGGATTATCCTGGCGTCAGTAAGACCGATTCTCCCTTAGAAATAGGGAAAGGACCTGTAATTACCGTAGCCGATGCATCAGGAAGAGGTTTGATAACCCACCCGCAGATTATTAAATGGTTGAAAGAAACTGCCTCGGAAAACAAGATCCCCTATCAGCTTGGAGTCGGATCCGGGGGAACCACGGATGCAACAGCAATACATCTTACCAAAGACGGCATTCCCACTGGTACGATCAGTATAGCAACCCGTTATGTACATTCTCCAGTTGAATTACTCGATACAGCAGATTTGGAGGCTTGCATATCACTGGTTGTTAAAGCCATAGAAAATGTAAATAAGTATTTTCCATAACGGGGTCCAGGAAGCCTATGGCGTCAGAATTATATGTCCCCGTAAAAACGCCTGTAATCCTCAATTATTTTTTTAGCCTGAACAGGAAATACCTCATTCAAATATTCAATAAATTCATCCCTCGTTTGAGTTTCCTTAAGAACGTCAAGCATCAGTGAGGCAAATCTTCTCGACATAATATTTCCTTTCTGGATTTCAAAAGAAAGACACAGAGATTCTTTAGGAAAATATTTTTTTCGAATCCAGGGAGAGACCGAACCGAGGAGTACTCCTTCTTTGAGAATACTGTAAGCTGGCACCCCAATCCTCTCAAATCTGTCTTTTCCGGCAAGTTTCTCAAGATTTTCTCTGGAATAGGAGTGAAGTTCAACGTAAATCCCAGGTTTCAATTCTTCTATAGCTTTGACAATCTTTTTTCCTGTTACAGGGTAATATTCCTCTTTAAGGGTTGAGACATACTTTCCACTGCTTACAAGAGGGATCAGGGCTAAAGTGCCAATTTCAGGAGCTTTTATGGCTCTCAGGATTTCTGTCGTATCTTTCCATTCTTCCCCATGCAGGCCGGCTACAAATAGGCGAATTGGCTTTCCTTTACCGTAAATTTTTAACATGGAATCTGCGTGCTCCGGTTATGATAATTTTTTAAAATCATCTTTTATTAAAAGATTATCACATGTTTCTAAATTTAGACACATACTAAAATAAATTGTTCAAATTATTTTTATTTTTATTAAGTTTTTTATTAGATTGATAAGATTTAATTATTAGAATATTGATTTTATTATTAATGTTACAATTTAAAGTAGGAATACTTTATTTGGAAGTTAAATTAAAATCACGTCTAAATACGTAACGGTGAACTGTTAATTAATAGTTTAATTTTCAGTTGGGGGTTAAGTTATTCAGCCGTATTTGATGGGGGACTATTAAATATCTTTGTAAAAAATTCTTTACATTTTATAAGCTTTAACTTCAAAGGGGAAGAGGGGAAGAAAAATGAAAAAACAGTTCAATTTGAATCTCAATTTAATAAAATATGGAAACTTGAAAAAAGGAATTTTAATCTCCAGTGAGCTTCTGGTGCTGTTTCTTATTTTAGTTTCTTCATTGGTCGTAATAGACAATAAACTTACAGATCAAACAGATCAAAATAATTCATCAGCGGTGCAGAATAGCAGCTTAAATCAGCCTTCAAGCGATTTAAGTCCTATACTTGCACCCGTAAATTCGGAGTTTACCAAATATCAACAGAATAAATTGTTCACTGTGAATACACAGTCATTTAATGGGTCACTTAATGGACATGACAAGGGTCTTGTACCTTCACCTGTAGATCTTCAAAACGTAGGCCATACTTCTTCAGCGTTTAAAAGTTTGTCTGCTCCACTAGTCTATGACCTCAGGAGTATGGATAAAGTAACCCCAGTTAAAGATCAGGGTATGACAGGGTCGTGCTGGGCATTTGCCACTTATGGATCCCTGGAATCATATTTTAAGCCTTCTGAAAGTCTGGACTTTTCAGAAAATAATTTGAAAAACATGCTTTCTTCTGCTTCTTCGGGAGGGTTTGACTTTGCTGAAGGAGGGAATATGTATATGTCAACTGCCTACCTGGCCAGATGGAGTGGACCTATTAAAGAAAGCGATGATCCTTACAGTGATACGTCAAGCTATTCTCCTACAGGGCTTACGGTTCAGAAGCATGCACAGGATATAATTTTTCTTTCGGACCGGCAGAATTCTCAGGATAATCAGGAGATAAAAGCTGCGATTCAGACATACGGGGCTATTTATACCTCAATGTGCTATGACGATTCCTCTTTTTCCTATGGTACGTCAAGCTATTACTATGACGGAAATTCTGACTCTAACCACGCTGTGACTATTGTAGGTTGGAACGACTCATATGATAAGAACAAATTTACCAGGACTCCGGCAGGGAATGGAGCATTTATCGTAAAGAATAGCTGGGGCACAGGATGGGGAGATCACGGATACTTCTATGTATCTTATTATGACAAAAGAATAGGAACAGAGAATGCAATATTTAAGGCTGGAAGTGCTGATAATTACAACTCAATCTACCAGTACGATCCTTTTGGATGGGTCCTTAGCTATGGATTTGATAATTCCAATACTGCTTGGGGAGCAAACATATTTACTGCAAAATCTAGCGAAGTCCTCAAAGCAGTTAGTTTTTACACAACAGATGAAAACTGCAATTATGAGCTTTATATTTATACCAATCCGAATTCAAACCCGATTGACCAGGCTAGCCTTGCTCTAACCCAAAATGGGGTAATCTCCAATGCAGGTTATCACACAATTGGGCTAAATTCCGAAGTTCCTCTTCAAGCTGGCCAAAAATTTGCAGTAGTCTTGAAACTTACCACTCCCGGATATTATTACCCGCTTGCCATAGAGTATCCGTATTCAGGGTATAGCAGTAAGCAAAAGCAAATGCAGGAGAAAGCTTTATTAGTGCAAACGGGCAGACCTGGACAGATGTAACAACATATTACCGGAATACAAATGTTTGTATAAAGGCTTTTACTGATCAGGGAAATGGACTTATTCTTCCGACTGCA
>JAUPKV010000471.1 GCA_030837265.1 Methanobacteriota archaeon | reverse complement strand
ATTCGATATTTCGAACATGAAAGCCCCAATACAGCTCAATAAGTTGATCATTGGAACCCGCGGAAGCTCGTCAGAGGCGGCAGTCAATCACCTGGCCTTTAACTATTTTACTCCAACGAACCCTCCGAACCTTCTGGCCATACCTCTTACTGTCTGTGAGGGTGTAGAGGGCGGTGACAAATATAATACGGAGATGGCCTTCAGCGGGCTTCGGGTCTATAACGTTACTCTGGAAAATGGCTTCTCAGAACGTGGCGATGTTTCACATGTCGAGCCAGGCTCTACGGAAAGCTGCGTTGTCTGTGGTACCTGGTGGACACAATCAAACTCGATTGTTAAACGAAGCATCTTTATGAATAACGACGCAAACTCCTACGTATACTCGATAGCACTTGACCAGATTAAAATTCAAAGCTTGGACTGCATGGGAACGGATATCCGCGTAATAGACCTTTTGCATTGAAAGACTGATGTGTGAGGACTAAAGAATTTCCCGAAGGGGTGTCATTTTTTTGATGAGTGACACCCCTATGGCTGTCTCTATTAATGCCTGTTAGGGTGTCTTATGATATTTAATTCGGCGTGCTTCACAATAGCATTTGTTTCAAAAGTATCAATCCATTGCTGTTCCGCACCGGCGGGAACTGCTACTACGCCCCATTTAGGGGCCACATTGAGCGAAGTGATTTCTAGATTTTCAAAAGAATCAATCAATTGGCTGGCTGTCGCTACTGTTGCCGTCGAGTTAAATTGTACTAAGATATACCGGCATCCTGCTTCCCCATCTGAATATCCTCTACTTTCCGCCCAATAGACGATATCGCTGCTTTCCAATTTAGCGATGTGGTCAGCGGGAGCGCCACTCAATACCTTAACCCAATAGGCGAACATGGTCGGAAAATGAGACTCCCAGCTTAGATTATAAGATTTGATTAAATTATCCACTTCTTCTTCTGTTACCTCATCAAAAAATCCAACAAGTACATCTCCGGAGACGTAATCATTCGGTAGATTACCTGATGGATTACGATAAATTTCTCTATCAAATGGAATGCTCTCCACGGTATGGCCTTCCAAACCTAAATCAGGATCGTCTAAATTATTTATTATCGTTTCAAACATATCTTCATAATTTTGATCATTACAGAATTTTCGAGGGCCGGCGATCGAATCACTCAAGCTGCATAATATGTTATCCACACTGCTCCCAAAAAGTGTTACCGAATATGCATTATCAGGACAATTGCCCCCACGGTCCCATAAGACCGTGCAGCCGTCGATAAGAAACAATCTATTTTTCAAATCAGCGCAAGGGGCGTTACTGGCAAGTTCTTTATACTGATCCAGATCTATTTCAGGGGTTTGATTGATGGTGAAATTGCAAACTTTTTGTTTTGCATCATAAAATAATTTAAGATTATTTTGATCGACTTCGAAGGAACAAACATTGCCCAGGGCTTCAAGATAGCGCATTTCCTGTTCCATTACGCCCTGAGGAGACCAGCAGGCCATCTTGGTGCAGCCAATATTAGAGGTTGATAAAACATCGCCCTCCGGAGCTTTATAAGTCCCGAAATACATGTTACATCCGGATGTTCCCTGGATTTTATTGTCTTCGGTAAATTGAATAGTAATTTTTGTGCCCGGTATCAGTGAGGTTTCTTCCCCGATTATTCCAAGAGATTGTAATGTCCATTCCTGATCAAGTAAACTCAGCCGGTCCAGACAGGAAGGCAGTTTTAAGTAGTATTTAAACAAACAGAGAGCATCAGATGGAGTAACACTGCCATCCTTATTTACATCAGCGCCATCAGGACATTCATTTAATCCGAGATAACATCGAAAGACGGTCAGGGCAACTGCGGGGGTAATTTTACCTTCCTTGATTAAGGTATCTATGAAACAAGAAGACCTACTTGAAGGTGAAACACCTAAGATTAAATCAGATAGAACAGGTTCATCAAAGGTCTCTGTCTTTACGGGTGTACCGTCATTATATCGTAAAACAGATTTTTTCTTATAAAGGAACAGGTAATCCTCAGTAATACCCGCTATTGAATAAGTTGTTTCCTCGCCAACTAATGGATTGCTGTTGCTTACCCAGTAATCAACCGGCTTAATATAATCATTATTATTATCATCATCATATTTATCATCATTGGTATTTGCAGGTATTGCGTTTGAATCTGTTTCAAAGTCCTCGTTGTTTATGTACTTAATATGGGATTCTTTTACAGCATAAATTGTAAGCGTATTAAACTTATAACCCATTGTTAAAGCTTCATCCTGGTCAATGATATAGGTTTTGGCTACCGTCCCGTTAACAGAAATAACTTTAGCAACTAAATAATATCCCTGCGTTCTGAATTGATTTACGTTGTCTATTTTTACTACCTTGGTAACACGGTGACTGTCAGGAGGAATCGTATCAGCATATCCGCTGGATAGAAACATAACCATAGATAGAAACATAAACAAAATTCCAAGGGACATGAAAGTTATCTTTGATCTTTTTGCAATAAACATGTATTCTCCTCCTGATAAATGAATTTTGATTATGCCACTCCTGACTTAAGATTATATCTGAGCTCTATGGCTAATATTTTTTCGGCTTTTAACAAAATGATTTGTGGTCGCTAATGGTATAATAAAACGGTATAATAAAACATGGTATAATAACTTATTATTTCAATATGAGCCAACATTTATATGACCCAACATTTATATGAATATAATTTTTTATTTTTTTCGTTTTCATTTTTTCCATTTTGGCAACTCCTTTTTTGAAAGCTCTGGTTTTAAATAGTGCAGGTTAT
>JAUPKV010000470.1 GCA_030837265.1 Methanobacteriota archaeon | reverse complement strand
TCACTGTTTGAAGACTGACATCTCTTTTCCTCACTTTTACTCTTGCAGCTAACTCTGCTGCATTGTTATGTAGAGGGATTTCAGGCATTTTAAATACCATCAGCAGACCTTTCTTTTTCTCATTGGTCTTCTGAATTCTTTCATCGAGTTGCTTATACTCAGTTACGGTCGAGAACAACTGGTCAAACTCAGCGTCTAATTGCTCCGCTACCTCTGCATCTGGTTTTATTCTAAACTCGCAGAGTTTCCTGTAATAATCCCAGTATTTATCCAGAAAAACTTCCAGTTTTTTCTTATAATAAAGTGTTACTGGTCGTAGTTTCTTGTAGTTCCTTCCATCGTGAATCCAGCAATTAGCATGTTGAGACGTCAGTTGCTTGAATTGAGGTGCATCGTCACTAAGAAGTGTGGTAACCACAGGTATGTTTGTCATCTGATGATATGCCGCAATTGAACAGGCTTCAAGAATTCTCAGCTTAGTGTTTTTGTATCTGTCAGGTGAAAAGACAGAATCCATTTTTAGATGAATTTCCTCTTTTGTGTATGTTTTGCCTACTAGAGAAGAAAGTTTTCTTATCCAACGCTTGGAAATATTGAACATTTCCATCAGTTCAAATGCTTCGCCATTAAAGCAGTAAGTCTTCTCACTGCCACATAGAAGTATATCCAGAATGGTTTCACGAGTCTTGTTAGAAACTGTAAAATAAGCAGTATAAAGGTGATTACAGATTATCTGAGTATAACAGTTATTCCCGTTTACTCTTGCACTTGTATCATCGATCTGCTGGTAGGTTGTAGAATTTAGACCTGCTTGAAAAATCTCAGCTTTCTCTTCGTGGAAAAGATCGTTATTCTCAGTTATAATTCGAGAAATTGTTGACTTGGATATCAAAATACCTATGCTTTCCAGATACTCATGGATTTTTGGTTCTGAAGCATTGGCAACATGGTAAAGCGTGAGTATATGAGTCCGGAGTTCAGCTCCAAATTCGCCTTTTACGCTATCAGGCAGTTTGCCTGAGTACGTCTCGTTCTTTGAAGGAGAATAAAAAAGCTCTATTAGGTATTCGGTATTCCAGGGTTTCACAATGATGTCTCTAATAACTACGTGACGATAACCTTTAAAAACAGCATCTTCAGTTAAAGTAGACCTGTCAGCATTGCAGGTTTCAGTATTGTGGACCTCTGTTTTATCTATTCTTGAATTAGATTCCCTGTTTTTTAGAGGTTTTAGTTGTTTCCTCTCGTTTTCAGAAGAGATATCATCGTTCTTTTTAGAACCACGAATATTAGGTTTGGTTTGTTCACCTTTGAGTAAGTTGATTTCGTCTCGAAGTATCTGGATTTCTGCTTTCAGGGCGACGTTTTCTTCGTTAAGTATTTCGACGATAGCAAATAAAATACGGAAAGCATTTGCATATCTTTCATCCTCAATTTCATCGGGATTGATGTTAAGAGACGTCAATGTTTGATTAAGAGCTTCAAAATCCATTTTTTACCCCCATAAAATGAATTTGAATAATGGGGGTAATATTATATTTCATATGTGATTGTATCCATGAAATTTAACGAAGACCGGAGGAATTTATTTTTTACCATGTAATTCGGAGAGGATACTTCATGCGTTCGAATCGCACCCCTCGCACCAAAACTTTTTCTGTCAGAAAAAATCCATAGCTCTTTACTTTCGAGATCGCTAAACTCCTTTGAAAAAGTTATTAAACCTTTTGGTGAAATTTTTTAAAATTTTAATAACTTGATGCTATATTTTAATCTATATGTAAAAGCCTATCACAATTATAGAAATAAATTAAATTATTAAGACATGTTCTTAGTAAACTTATTTTAAAGATTTTATTATTTTTTAAATTTGTCCTATAGCTTGTATTGTGCCTTGCCGAAAAAGCATTAGTATCCATCATTAGACAATTATGAAAATATAAAAAAATAATAAAAAAATAATTAAATACATTTAGAAGTACGTAATAAAGGAACAATGGAACTCTAGTTTTTTTGTTGCTTTCATTCTCCCTGAGAGGATTGTTAATAAGAAACTGGCATTTTATATAAATATAGGCAATTGCCATGGATTTATCTATTTTATACCGATCTCAAGAGAGGGTATCTATTGGTATATGAAACATCAAAACAACTTGAAATAGATTTTAAACCATCACTGGAAAAAGGTTTTAGAGAAGACAATGTAGTTGAGATGTTTGCAAGTATTCTGGAAATTACTGAAAGAGCCAGGCCAGAACGTATAAGCTATTTAAAACAACTTGAAATAGATATTAAACCAGCATTGGAAACGGTCTATGGAAAAGACAAAGTAGATGAGATATTTGCAAATATTCTGGAAATTATTGAAAGAGCCAGATCAGAACGTTCAGCTTCTTTAAAAACGGATGATATCATGAGAGAATGCAGCTGGTATAAAGACGAAATAATGTATACGTTCTATGCAGATCAATTTGGCGTAAAAGATAAAAATACTACTAATACATTTAAAGATTTGATAGAAATGCTCCCTTATCTTAAAGATTTAGGAGTGACAACACTTTATATTTTGCCATTTATGGATTCTCCGATGGGTGACGCAGGTTTTGATGTTCGAGACCCTCAAAAAGTTAGAGAAGATCTTGGAGGGATTGCTGAGTTTGATCAGTTTATGGGAGAGTCAAAAAAATATGGATTTAAAATCCAGGCAGATTTAGTATTGAATCACCTTTCGGATCAGCATAAATGGTTTCAAGATGCTTTAAATGGTGATGTCAATAAATTAGATTATTTCATATTTCGTACAGAGCCACCAAAGTATGAACGTTTGCAGGAAGGAACGATAATTAAATATTTTGAAGACGATGGAATCCCTCCATCGGAACGAAGGATGATTTTTACTGATGCTTGTGAAGAAACTCACTACAGAAAAGTCAATATTGGCGAAAAGGATTATTTTTTTTATCATACATTTTATCCTTTCCAGCTCGATATAAACTGGGAAAATCCAGAGGTTCTTTACTATGTGTTGGAGAAAATTATAGTTTTTTGGAGCAATAAAGGTATAGATATATTTAGATTAGATGCTATTCCTTTTCTTATAAAAGAAAAAGGGACAAATGCTGAGAATCAGCCAAAAACCCATTGTATAATCAAGATTTTAAGTTTGTTTAATCAGGCAATAGGCCCTAGATCGATTTTTCATGCTGAAGCTTGTGAGCCTCCCGAAGAGATTCTTAAATATTTTAGCAAAGAACGAGTCTTTAATATTCATGAAGGCGAAAATTCAACCCGAACAGATGGAGTTCAAATTGCTTATAATTTCCCATATTTGCCTGCACTTTGGGCAAGCTTAATTACAGGAAATAACGAATATTTTTGGAATGTACATGAAGAAACTCCTCCTATTCCTGAATCCACCGCATGGGCTCAATTTTTAAGAGTACATGACGAATTGACTGTTGAAATGGTGGATACTAGTACTCGAAAAATTATTTATGATGCATTACTCTCAAAAGGCAAAGATTTTAAGGGTCTTGGAATTAGTGGCAGAATGGCTAATTTCCTGGACAAAAATCCGGAGAAAATCAATCTTGCTTTTGCTATACTTCTTTCTCTTCCCGGGATACCCATAATTTACTATGGAGATGAAATTGGAACCGAAAATAACATGGATTACGGAGAAGAACAGGAAAAAAAGCGAAAAGAAATACAAAGTAAAATAGATGTGAACTTAAATTCTTTTGATAGTCGAGATATTAACCGCGGCCCAATATTAAAGAGTGACTTCTATAGTTCAGAGAAAAATAATATAATCTTTAAAACAGTCAAGAATTTAATAGAAGTGCGTAAAGGGACGCCTGTTTTAGCAAGAGGAAAATTATCCAGGTTAGAATCAGATAAAAAAGAGATTTTTTCCTATCTTATTGATAGTGGCGACCATTATGTGATTGTTGTAAATAATTTATCTGGAGAAAAATTAGAGACTTCTCTTACATTATTAGACGATTTAGTTGAAAAGATAGGTAAAACGACAGGTATGGTGAATCTCATTAATCGTGAAAAAATAAACGTTTGTTTAAAATGTGAGAAATTAATTGTTTCTCTTGAGCCATATCAAACCTTGTGGCTGAGTCAGTCTTAAAAACTCTTTATCTTAATTAAAGAGTGACCTGACTACAAAGTGTGTTCTGAGGATTGCAGCTACTATAAAAACAATATTGTTTTATGAGGAATTTGAATGCCAGAGCCTTCTCAACGAGAGAAAATCCGCAATGCCTGGGACATATACAAAAGGCAAACCCTATCCAATAGCATTATTAACAGTATGGTCATACGGGACGACGAGCTGACGCTTGTAATGAAAGAAAACGGCGAGATACCTATTGCAGAAAATTACGGGTATGGACTCTATTATCATGATTGTAGGTACCTGAGCGGTTTTCTAATTCGACTTATGGACATGCCTCCAACTCGGGTTCTGTCCAGTGACGTGAGAGGTTTCAGATCGATGATAATGGTTACCAACCCGGAACTAAAGGATTGCACAGGCACCACTATCCCCAAAGAAACGCTCCTCGGTACCCTCACCACTGTCATACCAGGCTGCGTCCGGCATAGCCATATCATCCAAAACTTCAACACTTTCCCCGTGACCTTGAACCTTACTTTTGAATTCGATGCAGATTTCGCAGATATGTTCACTGTCAGAGGCATCTCCCCTCCCACCGCTGGGAAAGTGTTGCCTGCCAGGTTTGAGGGCAAAAATCTTTACCTATCTTACGATGGAGAGGACAAGCGTAGGCGCAATACGATCATCGCATTTGATCCGTTACCTACAAGGGTCGAAGGAAAAAAATGCACTTTCGAGCTAAGAATAGCTCCCCGCAGCTCACAGACGGTTAATATAGAAATCACCGTCGAGGAGATTATTCTAAGTCAGGAACTGAAGAGCCCAGTGAAAAATCCGGATCAGCGGATGAACCAGATCACGAGATCCTATATCACAGCCCTTGAATGCTGCGAGAACATACATACCAGCAATAACATTTTCAACAGCATTATGGTACGCTCTATGGCCGATCTGAACATGATGCGCATGAGCCTCAACGGAGACTTGTTCCATTCGGCAGGCATACCCTGGTATGACACTCTGTTCGGGCGGGATAGCATCATCTCAGCTCTTCAGATATTACCTTTCGATACGGAGCTGTCAAAAAGCACGCTGTTGGTAAACGCAAAATTCCAAAGCAACAACTCAGACGACTGGAGGGACAAGGATCCCGGTAAAATGCTTCATGAGCTGAGGCTGGGCGAGCTGGCCAATTTGAACCAGATCCCGCATACTCCCTACTATGGCACCGTCGACGCCACGCCTCTGTTCTTAATCCTACTTACCGAATATGTAAACTGGACAGGGGATCTCGAATTATTCAAACAGCTGAAAGACAACGTAAACCGAGCTTTGAATTGGATCGATGTTTATGCCAATATGGAAGGAAATGGGTTTGCCTACTATGCGATGAAATCCCCATTGGGCATTTACAACCAGTGCTGGAAAGACTCTTCTGACTCGATCAGCCATTCAGATGGCACGCTGGCAAAACAACCGATCGCTGTTGCCGAAGTACAGGGATACGTGTACATGGCGAAAAGACAACTTGCACCGCTATTCAGGCGGTTGGGTCAGCAAAGCGACGCTGTCAGGCTGGAAAAGGAGGCTGTGGAACTGAAAGAGAGATTC
>JAUPKV010000469.1 GCA_030837265.1 Methanobacteriota archaeon | reverse complement strand
GTATCAAAGTATTTGCGGTATAAAGTATTTACAGAATCAAATCAGTAATCAAAGTAATAGTAACAGCAATATATAATGACATCTGTCTAAAGAATAATGAAAGTTGTCCTTGATCCTGTACATGGTTACATTGAATTGGATGATTTTATTCTGGATCTTCTGGCTACTTCCCAGGTGCAGCGCCTTAGGAGGGTCAGACAGCTTGGGTTTTCAAACCTTGTTTATCCCGGGGCGAACCATACTCGCTTTGAACATTCTCTCGGGACAATGCATCTTGCTTCGCTGTTAATCAAAAATCTTGATTCGGTTGAAGGAGATAAAAAAATAGAGATAAAAGCCACAGCTCTTCTGCATGATATCGGGCATGGCCCTTTTTCCCACGTTACGGAAAATGTTATTGATAAATACACAAGGCGCAGGCATGAAGATATAAAGGACTCACTTGGAAAAGGGGAAATAGGGGAAGTGTTGAAAAAATATGGGATTTCTCCGGGAAATATTGCAAAACATGTTAAAGGGGAAACATCCATCGGGCAGATCGTTAGCAGCGAGATTGATGTGGATAAAATGGATTATCTTGTGCGGGATGCCCATTACACAGGTGTCGCTTTCGGAGTTGTGGATTATAACCGTCTGATAAACAAGATGGATTTTCACGAAGACAGACTTGTTGTCGAGTATGGAGGGTTAAAGGCTGCCGAATCTCTACTGGTCTCACGCTTCTGGATGAATACCTCTGTGTACTATCACCATGTGACCAGAATCGCGGAATCCATGTGTTCCAGGGCAGTTGAGTATATGATAGAAAACCAGGAGATTGACCCATTTTCGCTCCGGGAGCTGGACGACATTGACCTGGTTGCAGCCATGAGAACGGCCACAGGAAATGCAAAGGAACTTGCCTGGAGGCTGGATGCCCGCAAACTCTACAAACGGGCTATGTACATGGGGCTGAAAGAGACCGGAAAAGGAGTACTCAAATACCGCGACAAAATTCAGAGGACAGAAAACGAGATTGCAGAGATGGCAGGTGTAGATCCTCAGTACGTGCTTCTAGACATTCCAAAAACGCCTGAAATGTTAGAAATGAGGGCGATGATAAAGACGGATCACATAATGACCCCTCTTAATGAAGCTTCACATTTTGTTTCCACCTTGCAGGAAGCCCATATGGACAACTGGAGAATGGGAATATACAGCCCGAAAGAACATTGTGAAGCTGTGGAAAAGGCTGCAAGAGATTATTTCGATATTAAGAAAACCATAAAACAGTTTAAACTGACGGACCTTAAACTTACTGAGCTCTAATAAGTTACAGAAAGACTAAAAAGCGGAAATGATACCTGGAAAAACGCGGAAATGGGGAATAATTTTGTTTCGGATTAAGCGCAAGGTTGGCATAATCGAAATTACGCTAGATGCAAAGCCAATTGGTAATGATTATCTGCTTACCCTTACGGGCGGAGAGGCACATGTCGGGGCTGTCGGTGTGGGCCACTTTGACGAAAAAAGCCAGAGATCAAGTTCTTCAGTGGTAACGATGCCCGGACATCGGGAGGAATTACTTGCTCTGAACGGTGCAAGACAGGTTAGCAAAGCTACGAAGGAAACAACGGTACTTGCTGTCGGCATACACCTGGACAATATCAGCCCTGAAGAGATTAAAGATGTAGTTTCAGCCGCAGAGGAAATGATCGCAGATTTTATTGCTTTTTGCGAAAAGACAGACCTGACAGGGAGAGATGTATGATGGAAGTAACAGTAGGGATCAGTGGAGCCTCAGGGGTTCAGTATGGGGTCCGTCTTCTTGAAATATTGGCGGAAAAAGGAATTAAAACTCATCTTATTTTGACTGACGCCGCAAAACAGATAATGGAAATTGAAACTGATTACACACCCTCCGACGTGGAGAAGCTTGCAACCTGGGGCTATGCCCAAAAAGACTTTTCAGCACCAATAGCCAGCGGCTCGTACAGGACCGCAGGAATGGTTATTGCTCCCTGCAGCATGAAAACCCTGAGTGCGGTTGCAAACGGGATTTCCGATACCCTCCTTACACGGGCTGCAGACGTGTGCCTGAAAGAAGAGAGGAAACTTATCCTGATGACTCGAGAAACCCCTCTCAATTTAATACATCTCGAGAACATGGTCCGAGCTAAAAAAGCAGGGACAAGCATCCTCCCAGCCTGTCCGGGTTTTTACTCAAAGCCCAAGACCATAGAAGATCTGATAGATATAATGGTAGGAAGAGCTCTTGATCTGTTAGGAATAGAAAATGATATTTATGAAAGGTGGAGTGAAGGACAATAAATTCGGAGAAAATAGAGTTCAGAGATAGTAATTTAGCGAAATTTTGAGTTCAAAGGAAGACGTGCAGGTTCATGTTCTAACGCCTTTCATCAAAGTTATTATTTTTGGGTGATA
This sequence comes from Methanobacteriota archaeon, assembly GCA_030837265.1. The sequence goes on along the minus strand of JAUPKV010000469.1, from coordinate 3,085 downwards.
TCAGGTGCAGATTTTGGACTTTGAATGTGGATTTTGGACTTTGAATGTGGATTTTAGACTTTGAATGTGGATTTTAGACTTTAGGTGCAAGGTGAAGAGTAGATTAGACCTTTAGATGTTTCACTGTGTAAAATAATTACATAATTTGAACTCTATTGGCACCTTAATCTCACATTTCGACCCCCCCTTTGATTTTACACCGAATTATGGTTCAATAACCATGGTTTCTTATTAATCCGATCGTTTTACATATCAAAATCTTTTCAAATCCTATTTCATCAAACAATCTTCAGAATAAAAATCTTATAGCTATCGCTACACATCTGCTAAAACATACTCTATTATTTCGGCTTATTTAACAAGATCATCCAGATTCAAGACTCAAACCCAATAGTTGTAGCAACTTTCGTAAGTGATCAACTTTACCATTTTTTGCGCAAACTATTTGCTTTCCATCCATGGTGATAATACTATGGAAGGAAAGTAATCTCAACATTTTTTCTGCGGTAGGATTTTTCAGGACAGATCTTCCAAAATCAATACGAAGAGGATCTTTTTCTTTTTTCAAGTTTTCCCTTGCTATGATCCTCATAATTACCCTTATTAACAAGGAAACATGCAACAACATCAGCAGTGCTTCAATACGCTCTGGTTTTTCCAGGAATATGCTGTAGAACATAGAAGGTTTTTTCAATTCTTCAAAGTTCGTTTCAACAACTTGTTGATTTTTATATAATTGAAATATTTCTTTGTCGTTTTTAATATCAGAGGGTACATTGGTAATCAATACAACAGTTTCGAGCGAATGACTTCGTTTTTCCACTTTTTCCTTGTTTTGCTCAAGGCTTTTGAGTTTAACATAAAATTCACTTATGATCTTAAATTTTTCTTGACCTTTTGAAGGCCTTCCTATTGGCTTTTTTTCAGTTGTTTCTTCATGGATTTCAAATATGATATTGTGTAATGGATTTTTGTATTTTTTAGCGAATTCATCAATTGCTTTCTTTGCGTCTGCTTCACAAGCATATGGTTTTTTAAATTCTTTCTTTACTCCTTCCTCAATATTTTCCCTTTCTTTCTTAAGTTCGTGAACTAACCTTTCATCTCCATCTACATTTCGAAAAACAATCAAACGACACTCATTTTCATGAATAGTCTTATTAAAACCTTGTACTTCGTACTTTACTGCTCTTTTAGATTCTTCATCTTTACAGCAAGATCCTACGTATTCCCATTTATTTCGAGAATAAGCCTCACTTACTGTCATTTCTGCAATTCGGGAACAAAATTTCTCTGGACACCTGGAGATGAAACTGAGAGGATTTGCTTTATCAAAAAGAATTCCAAAATTTTTTTTACTTACCAATTTCGAATCTGCTATGAATATCGAATCACTGTACATCTCACTAAACAAATTCCTGAAATGGCATATAGCATCTGGGAGCCAAACAGTATCAGCAGTGTTGCCATCAAGTATTTCTGTATGAAGAGGGATTCCTAATTCATTTGTGATCATTCCACTCATTACTTGTTTTTTATCAGGACGTTTATCTTTGCTATAACCGTAAGTGACTTTCAAACCCTCATAATTTTCCTCTTCACAAATCTTAGAATCCCCATAATAGACATGAGATGTGGTATCAACCTGGAATACGTTGCCGAATGGAATCTTTAGTTTTGCAAAAGCCTGCAATGCTACCATACTGAAAAGACCCGTGCAACCTGCTTCATGAATTCGGTCAAGCAACAGTCCTAAACAATCATCATTGAAATAAGAGTGGGGAAATTCTTTTCCAAAAACGAGCTTAGAATCCATGAATTCAACAATTTCCTCAACTGAACATAATGGATATCGTTTATCCGTTCGAAAAAAAGAAGTTAACACAAGGCTAAGTGCAAGAGTTCCAGGGGGAACTCTCCACTGATCTTGATCCCATCGGGTATTGTTATTGATAATGGTTTCAAAATCAATTTGATCTAAATAATGTTTAGGAGCCAAAACTGTGAATGGAGTTATCTTTGTCTGTGGAAATTCATTTGCATTTAAGTGTTTGGAAATATTATCGCAGTTGGAAATATTTTTCATCAAAGCAACTCTTTGTTTTTTTTGCTAACTTATTTATAGATATTTGATGAATTGAATATTATATATGAAATATTATAAAAAGAATTCATTAAACATAAATTGAAAAAGAGTTCATTCCTAAAAATTGCCTGAAGTAAAAAATTAAAGCTTATCAAGAGGAGGGGGTCGAAATGTGAGTTAATGATATTTTACCCTAAATTTGATCACTCAAATTGCCTTATTGTGAAGGTTTTCAACGATTGTAAAATGTTCTAATTTTTTTCAACGGAATAAGTTCAAATGTATAGTCATATCCCAGTTGTGAGGTCAGGTTAAATTTTAAGACGTGCTCTTAATCACAAGTTATAATATACTTTTACTTTTTTTAAGAAGCTAGATGGTAAATAAAAATGAATGAAAAGTTTAGCTTCTCAATTTAGAGCTCGTATATAGGCGTACTTCCCCAACCGAAATTATGTTTATTTCCAGAATATATATCGCCGGAGAATTTTGTTAAGCGTCCTGGATCATGAGGTTCCCATTGAAAGAAATACACTCCATATTTATTATTTTTGAATATGCAATTTTTGACAGTTGGGTAACTAGACATTTCATCAATGTACAGACCACAAACGGAATTCGAAATCGTGTTGTTGGATAATGTTTCATCTTTTATTTCATATAGATACACTGTTCCATTATTGATCTTATTGTTCCTGATTGTACCATAGCTTGCAGCACCACCTGCGAGATAAATTCCACAATTATAAAAATAATTATTCCTAACCAATTGTGGACCTCCTGCATAATTTGCATTTATCCCGTACTTTTGGAAATTGAATCCTTTAATTGTGCCGGCGCCGCCGTAATAGTACATCCCGTAAACTTTGGGGTAATCTGTGCCTTGGAGTGTAAGAACCTTATCTATTTTTACGTCCTCTGGATAAGTACCCGAGGCGACAGAAATTGTATCTCCATTATGCGCTGCAGTTACCGCTGCTTGAATTGTGTGGTATTTTG
>JAUPKV010000468.1 GCA_030837265.1 Methanobacteriota archaeon | reverse complement strand
TTTTCTTCGAAATCGTTACTGAAAATCCCCACAATATCCCTAACTTATATTTAGCATATAATATTTAATAGATACAGCATAAGATCGAAGATAAATTAATCAGGTTAAGCTCACCGTAACGACATTGGAACTATTATTGCAGAGAAGAGTTCAGAAAGGCTAATTTCCGATATACTATTTAGATGAATAAGCAGTATAAGGAAGTCACTCAGAATAAATTGTTGGCCAATAGGGCATTCAAGGCAACAAAGATATAAACATAAAACTCATCTTTAGAAATAAATTAATAAAAGTGGCAAATATGCAATGTATATACCTGCACAAAAGTGACCAGGCACAAGAATGTATTACAGGGGTTGCACATTATGAAACAACCGAAGATGACATACAGACTTATTGCGAAAGTAACAATTTTTTACAATGTCCCAGGCTAATAGCAACTCTAAGAGCAAAAAAGCAAACGTAACGATAACTGTCAGAAAAAACTAACTCTTAACCTTTGAGGTCCGTTTATTCTGAGAGTTAGCATTTGATGACAGCTATGCTGGTATACCAAGTCTCTAAATATTCATTCGTTTTTTTGGTCCTTCTGTTCTCGAAAAACCAGAACCGGGATCTTTGCATGTCTTACAACCTTTTCGGACACACTTCCAATCACAAGACGCTCGAATCCCCCGATTCCGTGAGACCCTACTATGATCATATTAACACTTTGCTCCTCTGCAAAATTTACAATCCTTTGAGCCGGATCTCCTTTGAGCACTATAGATTCAGCTTCCAGTCCGGCAGCTTTTGCGGTTTTCTCCACATTCGATGTTATTTCGTTACCCATTTGCTCAAGCTGCTCGTACACTTCTTTAGACCATATTTGATCCAGCGGAATTGAGTAGTAAGGAGTTGTGTCAATGACATATACGGCGTAAACCTTTGCTCCGCTCAATCCCGCAATTTGTATCCCAAAATGTGCTGCTTTTTCGGCCGTTTCCGAGCCATCGGTTGCGATCAGGATTTTTCTTAAAACCTTGTCTCTAAGCTCCGTTCCCATGAGTTAATCACCTATCTGTGTATCGGTTCATTTACATTTATATTTTCACCATAATTCAAGTTTTAATGAATGGCAAATAAGGTGAAAATCAGAGTTAGTAGCCGGGACGTAATAGATCAGGCATCTTTATTAAACCGTACAGGGACGTTTTCACAACCATGCTCGATGTTTTTATTTCCAAAATATTTGATGTTCCATAAGTTATTTTGCCATGGCTACTTAAGAGATAATACCAATCGACTACAGGTTGACTACTTGATTTTATTATTTTACCAGAAACTCCGTTAAAAAAATAATTACAAAGTAGATGCTCATCGAGACGAGCCCCAGAGGTATTCCGATCTTTGCCCACTCCTTACTGGTTATACCCAGTTTGCTTGCGGCAATAATGTTAGGAATGTTTCCTGGAATTAGCATTCCACCTGATATTAAAAGTCCCATAAGTGCGCTCTTTATCTGCGATTCGGTAAGAGCAGGACCGATCTCAGCAGCTGCCAGGGTTGCATTATCAAGAATGGCCGAAACCATGTTAACCCAGTAAAGTACGGCTGAAGGCACCTGTGTAAAATATTCGAAAATAAGAGGTTTGAAACCATCGCCAAGTAACACGAGTGCTGCAATAAACACGTAGACCTTAACAGCTCTCATTATAACATCTTTGAAAGTCTCGCTATATTTCTCATATCCCAGTCCATGATCCTTCGGGTCAGCTTTTCCAAGGAAAAACATTCCAAGAACACCATATGCGAGGACGCCCGGGATAATGTAGATCCCGAGAAGTTTAATTAAATAATCGAATCCGGCGTAATAAGGCGGACCGGATAATTTTGAGACAGCGATTGTTGAAAGAGGCTCTCCAAGAGGTGTGAGCGCAGCTCCGAGCCCGATTGAAAAACATGCAATAACTGTGAGATCTATTTCTGATTTTCTTGAGAGGTGTATTGCGGTGACCATCTCAACGAGAATAATTGCCGCAAGTATAGCGGAGATTACACTTGAGACCAGACCAAGCACAGCTATGAGAATGAATGCCGTAACCTTTAGAGAAAGTGCATTGGTCATTCTTCTTATTGCGTCATGAATAGGAGCATTCCATTTGTAGATAATTAATCCGACAACTAGCACTATCTGGAATATACCTACCGGAACACCATATATCTCTGTAATCTTCAGCGGAGCAGTCAATGCTTCTTCGATTATTTCCAGTCTCCAGCCTGTCTCCGTACCTGCGAGTTTAACAAAACTGGAAATCGTCAATGCGAACACTCCGCATATGAACAAAAATACTTCCAGGTTATGCTCGATAAATTTTACTTTAAAAGGTCCAATCAGTACAATAAGAAAAATTATAAAAAGTCCAATTGTAACTCCTAAACTAAGAGACATTACTTTTTTCTCCTTTACTCATCTGAGACTTTCATACCTCTGGCCTCAGAGCTCACTAAATTCAGCGTTCTATGATAATTTCATAGAGCCAGATTAGCAAAAGTCTCAAGCAAGATAGCTTATTTCCTGCTCAAGAGTTCTAGAATCCAAATATCTTAATTTTATAATAACTGATCTGTTATATGTTGTTTATGGGGACAATTCGATGTCGATTCATCGAGAAAGATATGTATAAATACTTCTTCCTTTTTGTGGGGTAGAATATATGTCCGCTTAAAAAACCATGTATTTCCCGTCTCCAGGGAGATTTCTCAGTCAAGTATTGTTTTCATGGGCAGATCTTATTCTTTTAAAGATCTCCATCACAACGATGATAATGCCGGCGATTATGAAGAAAATTAACCAGGTATCAAAGGAAACCGGATTAATACTCAGAAGCTCATGCATAAAAGGTAAGTGCATTGCAAAGAGATGGAGGCCCTGCATCAAAATAACACCTATAACAAGGAAGTAATTGTTCCTGAGAGGCACCTGGAAAGCGGAACGATATTCGGAACGGCAGTTAAATACATGGAAATTCTCAAAGAGTACCATCAAAAGTAAAAGCAGATTTCTTGCCCAATTTACCTCATATCCTGCTCTTATTAACCATGCCCAGACCGCAAAAGCTATGATACCAATAGTTAGGCCTGATATTAGCGTTTCTCTTACCATCAGACTGTTAAATACCCCTTCTTCCGGTTTTCTCGGCTTTCTGCGCATGGTTCCCGGCTCCCCGGCCTCGAAGGCCAGAGCCACCCCTTGAATTCCGTTTGTGACGAGGTTTAGCCAGAGAAGCTGCACTGCAATTAATGGTATTGGGAAACCTGCAAAAAGTGCAAGTATGAAAAGGATGACTTCTGCAAGACCGGTTGAGACAAGCAGATATGTAACTTTTCTAATATTATCATAAGCTATTCTCCCCTCCTCAACCCCTGCAACAATTGAAGAAAATGTATCGTCAGTTATTATCATCGACGCAGTATCTTTAGCCACATCAGTTCCTGATCCCATTGCTACGCCAATATTGGCCCTCCTGAGTGCAGGGGCATCATTAACTCCATCTCCGGTTACAGCAACAAAATGTCCCTTCCTGACAAGAGCATCTACAATCTGCATTTTTTGCACTGGCGTTACCCTTGCAAAGACACGTGCCCTATCAAGGGCATTAACACAGACAGGGAGTTCCGATTCGCCAAGCTCCTCCATCTGTCTGCCAGTGATCATCTCTTCTATTGAGTGCACTATGCCAAGCTCGCTGGCTATTGCAAATGCAGTCTTGGGGTGATCCCCTGTAATCATTTTAACATCAATTCCAGCATCTTTGCAAGTCCGGACTGCCTCTTTGACATCAGGCCTCAACGGATCTATAAACGCAACAATGCCCAGAAACGTGAGTTCAGGATTTACCGATTTGAGATCGAAAGCCTCACTACCCCCTTCGGACACCACTCCCTCGGCTACTACAAGTCCGCGATACCCGCTTTCCATCAGGGAGTTAAGTTCCCTATTGAGAGACTCGGAATCAATTGGAACTGCTCCTTCCAAAGAATTCATTGTTGTGCAGTATGGAAGGATAGCTTCCATAGCTCCTTTAACAGCTATCTTTATAGGTCCGCTTTTATCTGCCTGATAATAAACGGCAGCGTACATTCTCTCGGACTCAAA
>JAUPKV010000467.1 GCA_030837265.1 Methanobacteriota archaeon | reverse complement strand
TTCCATAATTGCCTCCTGATATGGGCAAGAGAAAAACCTCGAAGGAACAATTTTCGATACGCGTTCTAAGACAGCATTCATGCATTCGAGAGTAATATACCTAGTGTCGAGTCAACCCTCAAAGATCGAACAATTACAAGTAATTACATCCGATTTTATACGACATTTTATCGATGACGCGACACTAGTTTCCTAAACGGGATTAATGTCACAAAATAGAAACAGTATTCATTGCCCATATCAAGGAAAGAAGGACAAAATAGATAATGAAAGTTTTTCATTTCCATGCATGAGCCAAAGGCTCATGAGGGTTTCCTATGATATCACCGGTATTAAGAAAGCAGAAACGAAGTTAAAAGAAACGCTCGACAGTTTAGATAAACTGGTTAAAGAACGTACAGCTGAACTTGAAGAAGCTTATAAAACATTACTGGAAAATGAGAAAAGACTCAATGAAGCTCAAAAAATAGCCCATCTTGGAAATTGGGATTGGGATCTTGTAACTGATGAATTATACTGGTCTGATGAAGTGTATCGTATTTTTGGAAGTAATCCTCAGGAATTCGGTGCAACTTACGATGCATTTTTGAATTGTGTTCATACGGACGACCGAGGCTATGTGGATAATGTCATTAAAGAGGCATTATTAGATGGAGAGCCCTATGAAATTGATTATAGTATTGTCCTGGCTGAAGAAGGAGAGCGAATAGTTCATGCACAGGGAAAAGTCGTTTTTGATGAAAAACGTACCCCTGTTCAAGTAAGAGGTACTGTTCAAGATGTTACTGAGCACAAGAGGACAGAGAAGGCGTTGCAGGAGAACGAATCGCGGTTCAGGAACTTGTTCGAAGTAATATCAAGCGGGGTAGCTATCTATGATGTTATCGATGATGGGCATGATTTTATCTTTAAGGATATTAACGCTGCTGGCGCGTGTGTTAATCATGTCCAACGGGAGAATATTATTGGAAAAAGCCTCTATGAGTTCTTCCCCAATGTAGGTGAGATGGGACTCGACGCGGCATTCAGGCGGGTATGGTTGACTGGAAGAACAGAATTCTTTCCCTCGACGCTCTATGAAGATGAGAGAATCACCCTGTGGGTAACTAACTGGATATACAAACTTCCCTCTGGCGAGCTAGTCGCGGTATTTGAAGACATCACCGAGCGTAAAAAAGCTGAAGAGAAGATTCAAACACTAGCCAATGCAGTGGAGTCTTCTGACGATGCAATTATGACCAAATCTCTTGACGGTATTATCCTCAGCTGGAATAAGGGAGCAGAGCGGACTTATGGTTATTCAGCCGAAGAAATTATAGGAAAAAACATATCGATACTTGAACCTGATGATATTAAAGGGGAAATAAAACATTTTTCTGAAAAGATCAAACGCGGAGAAAAGATCCAGCATTACGAAACTTTACGGTTAAAAAAAGATGGCACAAAGATAAATGTTTCAGTAACTCTTTCTCCTATATTTGACGTGTCTGGAGATATTAAGGCGTTTTCGGCAATTGTCAGAGATATTACTGAGCGTATCAAGGCAGATGAAAAAATAAGATTATCAAATATTTATAATCGCAGCCTGATTGAATCCAGTTTGGATACTCTGGTTACTATTGGGCGTGATGGTAAAATTACAGATGTTAATATTGCTACAGAAAAGGTTACCGGATATTCCCGAAATGAGCTGATTGGGACTGATTTTTTAGATTACTTCACCGAGCCTGGAAAAGCCAAAAAAGTCTATCAACAGGTGTTTAGGGAAGGATTGGTGCGAGATTATCTACTGAAAATTAAGACTGAAGATGGACGAGCGACACCGGTTTTATTTAATGCATCTGTTTTTAAAGACGAGCACGATGAGATTATTGGTGTTTTTGCAGCTGCTCGTGATATCACTGAACGTATAAATGCTGAAGAAGCTCTAGTAAAAATCGAAAAAGTCCGCATAAAAGAAATTCACCATCGAATCAAGAACAATTTACAGGTAATATCTTCTCTGCTGGACCTCCAGGCTGAGAAGTTCGAGGACGAAAATGTTATAGAGGCTTTCAAGGAAGGACAGAACCGGGTAATCTCAATGTCCCTTCTCCATGAGGAGCTCTATAATGGAGAAGGAACCGATAAGCTGGATTTTTCCTCATACACTAAAAGGTTAGCTGGAAACCTTTTCAAAACTTACAACCTTTACAGCAAAAACGTTCACCTGAGTATGGAACTGGAAGATAATGCATTCCTTGATATGGATACCGCTGTCCCGTTAGGCATAATTGTTAATGAGCTCATTTCCAATTCCCTAAAGCATGCATTTACTGAAAAACATGAAGGGAAAATTCGAATCGGGCTTTGCAGTGACGCAGAAATGAGTGACGAAATGAAAAAGTCCGTTTTCATCCTGACAATTTCGGATGACGGAAAAGGAATGCCTGAAGACTTTGAATTCGAAAGTGCCGAGTCGCTCGGCCTAGAGTTGGTAAGCATTCTAGTAGACCAGCTGAATGGGGAAATAGAGCTTAACCGCTCACAGGGTACAGAGTTCAGAATTACCTTTAATGTAAAGGAAAAATGATGAAGGGGCGCCGGTTAAAAAATGAATAGTTGTGAAAATCTGCCCGAAAAACCATATTCACTATCTTTAACCTGTCTTTTCACCGAGCGAAGCTCGGGCCTTTACGAAAAAATAAAAAAGACGTGAGATTTTTTAATATTATAAACCTGAATTTGATAGAAGCATAATTATTATAATGAATAAATAGGCCTCATGATTCTGCTTTTCCTCGAAAATTGTGATTTTTATACAATGTTCTTTGATTTTTGATATTTTTCATTTTTCCAAATAATTCTATGCCAATGCAATGAGTTTTTCGTAAGAAAACACTATGCAAATTAATAGATTCTGTCAAATTAAGGTTAAAATTGTAAACTTTTTATTTTGTACAAAAATGATACACCGATGTATCTCTTTTCGATGTTTTAATTTAATTACGGGCAGGCCGCACTGCGTGCGGGACAAGCTCCGTTTAAGATGCTAATAATGTTGTTCCGGTTTTTATATTACTAAGCGTAAAACCCCTGAGTCTTTAGCTCAGGGGATATAAGCGTCAACTTAAACCCTAATTCCTTCTGTAATATTCAGCAGCTTCTTTACTAATACTTCCGATAGTAAACACAAAATATCCCTCACTCCATTTGCTATATCGAATATAAATTGTTTAAGTCCTTCGCTAATAGGTTCAAGTATAACTTTGCGATACTTACACACAAAGATAATATGGTGCATTAACAAAAATTTGCTATGATTATGTGCTCATATTCTCTGTTTACCAAAAAATATATATCATGATAAATCATATAATACCTTTGTATGATGAAAGCGTTCAAATTTAGATTATATCCTACAACTACACAAGCTATTCAATTGAATCAGCATATCGGTAGTTGCAGATTTGTCTATAATTGGGCACTTGATCAAAAAATCAAAACTTATGAGCAAACCGGAAAATCCATTTCCAGATTTGATTTAAACAAATTAATTCCAGTTTTGAAAACTTCCCATGAATGGTTAGGAGATGTTAATTCACAATCACTACAGGGAATGACTAAACAAGTTGAATCTGCCTTCACTCATTTTTTCAGAGAGAAAAAAGGTTTTCCTAAGTTCAAATCAAAAAAGAATCCTATACAATCATTTCCTGTACCTCAACATTATTTTGTGAACTTTGAAAACAATACCGTAAAACTTCCAAAGATTGATGATATTAAAGCAGTTTTTCATAGGAAGTTTGATGGTGAAATGAAAACGGCTACAGTATCGAGGTCTTGTAAAGGGAATTACTACATTAGTATTCTCGTTGAAGATGGAAAAGAACTTCCAGAGAAACAGAAGTTTTCAGAATCAACGACAATAGGAATAGATGTAGGAATTAAGGATTTTGCAGTGCTTTCTACAGGAAATAAGATTGAGAATCCTAAATACCTTAAAAATTCTCTTCAAAGACTCAAAGTACTCCAGAAAAGAGTATCACGGAAACAAAAGGGTTCTAATAACCGGGCAAAAGCTAAACAAAGACTTGCTGTCTTCCATGACAAAATAACAAATCAGAGAAACGACTTCCAGAACAAAATCTCTTTTAGATTGATTAGCGAAAACCAAGCAATAGCTCTGGAAACTCTAAATGTTAAAGGAATGCAGAAAAATCACTGTCTTGCTCAGGCAATAGGTGACTCTGCATGGAATAGCTTTGTAATAAAGCTGGAATATAAAGCTGAATGGTTCGGTAAAACCGTATTAAGGATTGGGCAATTTAAGCCTTCTTCTAAGCTCTGTAGCGTATGTGGATACCACAACAAGGAGCTTGAGCTAAAAGATAGAGAATGGCAATGCCCTAATTGCAAAACAAAACATGATAGAGACATTAATGCTGCTGTCAATATCCAGAAATTCGCTCTCATAGATCAAAATCTAATTGGATTGTGACACCTGCGGAATGCGGGGAAGAGCTTGGGGACTTGCCCTCGATAGAGGGAGGAATGAACCAAGAAGCCACTCAGTCTTTAGCTGAGTGGTAGTTCACTCCATAACCCGAATACGGCTGTACGAATAAGTTCTTTAACCTGGTGCTGGACCTAAAAACAAAAATTAAGTTATGTAATCTCAAAGAAAAGACATCTTAGATAGAAGTTTTACAGTGAAGAAAAGTGAGTCACGAATGGGCCATTAATGGGTCACTAATGGGTCACTAATGGGTCACTAATGGGTCATGAATGGGTCACTAATGGGTCATGAATGGGTCATGATAATAGGTTTAAAGGTTAAAAATTTAGTACATAATGTATACTTTGCCCTCTTTGAATTCTTGCAAGCAAACGCACCATTTTATTCGTAGATCTAAAATTAGGCTGAAACATGACCGATTTCCGATTTTTTGTCCCAATAAAAGAGTTATTTCTTCTGTTATTAGCTTAATGATTGTTTATTCCGAAATCCAACGTAATATAAGGTTCTTTAGAAAGAACGCTTAAAATGCAATCTTGAACTGGATAGATGGCACGAATGCAGGTAATCAAATATTCTTTTAAATCTTTTTTTGCTGAACTGGTATAGTTCATATACATGCTTTTTCCTTTTGTTTTTCAGCACGTTCTCTATCCATTTCAGCCCACACCTCTTCATGAGTATAATATTTACCTTCTTTGATTTCCTGTAATGCAGTTTCTAAATCTTTTACATCTTCTTCCGTATAAGGTTCATCGCTATATGCATTCTTTACCACTCGTTTCACAACAGAATTACAAGACTTATTCTCATGAATCCTCAAGCCTTTAAGCAATTCTTTGACTTCAGGTTCAACACAAATAGTTGTTGTAGCTACCATAGTGCTTCCTATGGGATTCATAAAGATAAATAGGCTCTTCGTCGTTTTGTGTGGAGATCATCACAAAAACCAATTCGGATAAATTGAAAAAGTATCTTATTCGTAAGGAATAGCGCAGAGCCATGTTTTATTAACTCTCAAACCTAATATTAATTATTGTTCATGAAGAATGGAACTCGTAAATCAATGGGTGTTTATTATATAATTCTAGCATTATACAAATAGCTGGATAGAGATTTCAAAACACAAAAGATTTCCGACAACTCCGGAGTCGAATAACCTGCAAGCAATGAATTTTTTGGTTTAGTACTCCACAAAATCGGAGAGCTGTGAATGAGAGAAAACCTGAGAAGATCCGGTATCGATATTATTGGAAGATCGGAAGA
>JAUPKV010000466.1 GCA_030837265.1 Methanobacteriota archaeon | reverse complement strand
TATCTGATCTTGAAGTCCTAGAACAGCGGATCCCATTGTACAAAAAAGCCCTCCTCGATGCGGGAGGTGCTTTTGATGCAGAAAAAGCAGGAATCCAAACTTAAAACGCAGAAAGTTTCCCACAAGAAACAGATTGCCGCTTTCTCAGTCTTTGCGATTATGATGGTGGCAATGATGCCGGCTTCTGCAGAGTATGTCTTTAATGGGACTCTGTCAGATCTGGGCCAGGTCATAACTGATTTCCTGACTCTGAGTGATGAACTCATCCAGCTTGTAATATTCGGAGTCGTAATTACCGCAGCTGGAGCGGTTGGAGGTTTCATAACCGGTTTCTTCGGGATGCTTCTCGGAAACATGCGTGTAAGGATATAAAATTCGGAGTGTCTTACATGACTAAAAATGGGGGGGTCTTATCCCTCCTTATTCTCATTTTAATTGGCTTAGTTATGCCCGCTTCTGCTGCTTCTTCTGTCAGGATTGATGATCCTATTGCAGAAGTATACTATGACGTTATTAGTCCGGATGGGACTGTTTACCAGAGTAATCTCAATTCGAGTGAAATATGTTCTCTGGGAGAAGGGCATTACACAATTATTCTTCATTCTGAACCTTTAAGGGCTGCTTCAGATCCTGGTTCTTTTTACAACAATCTGATTAATTACGGCTATGCCTTCCTGTTTGTGGCTGTGCTTGTATTCATTGCAGGCGGCTTATCCGGTGTATTCCTTGGCCAATTCATCCGGAGGCGGGCATAATGTTAAAAAAAGTAATTTTCTCTTTACTGCTTATTTGCTTGCTGGCTTTACCTGGTTCTGCCTGGGAAATGACTTTTGAAGATCATTCTAATGATGTTATAAGAAATTCTCAGATTGGAACTATGTTTAGTGGATATAGTTCTTCTTCTCTTTCAACAACTATTGAAGGTAATTCAATGCTTGCTGTTGGTGGAAATTCAAACGTTAATATTACAGGTGATTGGGATGATTATTTTGCATTTACTTATACAAGTTCGTCCAGTCAAACCGTTTGGGCAACAGTTACTTTGAAAGATGAGAATGGAACTACTTTGTGCACTACAGGAGCTATGTATGCTCCCTGTGCGAGTGGATCTTATAAAAGAGTCGAAATAGTAAAGTCTTCTGTTGGTGTAATTGCTTATGTTAATGGAGTTCAGTTTTATAGCGGTTCAGTTGCAGATAAGGAAGTTGCGTATACTGTAGTTCAATTTACTCAGGGTGGAACTACTAACGGCTTGCTTGATGACTTTACTACTGATTATTATTCAATTGGCGTAGAATCGTCTTTTACTCCTGAAGACGGAACTGAATTTGTAACTTATGGAGTTCCTATTCCTTCTTCTTACAATACTTGGTTGAGGTTATGTGCTCCTAATGGTACAATTCTTTACACATGGAATTTAACAGGATCGGGAGCTGGATATTTAACCTGGAATTCTGATAACAATTTATCAAGTGCTGGAACCTATGCTTTTAGGCTCGTGGGAAAAGATACAATCTATCCAACTTCTCAAAATTTTACTTTAGAGACAAAAACGTTTACGTATATTGTCCCGTCTGCTAATTCAATAGAAACCGATAAAGCAGCTTATAACATTGGTGATAAGATTTACATGTATTTACATGTGGCTCCTTATTCATCAGGTTATAAGGTTCATCTTACTGCCAATGGAAACCTGTTAAAAAGTTTTGATGTAACTGCTGAGGATAACACTTTTACTTATACAATTCCTTCTAATATTGGAACTAATTATCTTTTTGCCTATCTGGTTAATCCAGAAGGTGATATTGATGATTCTGTACAAGTAAAAATAAATGGCATGGAATCAACTCCTTATCTTGAAATTAATAAGGATGTTTATTCAAATAATGAAACAATTTATGTTTATTATTATCATATGCCGATAGGTACAAAACTAACTGCTACTTTTTATAGTGGTTCTAACACTGTAAGGTCTTCAACAGTCACTTTAAATGATGTAGTAAGTTATTCTACTTTTACTATTGGTGGTTCTTCTGCTGATTATGTATTGATAGAGGCTTATGATCCTGATACTGATGAAGTTTATGATTCTGTTTCTGCTACAATATTAAAAGGCACTTATAGAATTTCAGGTAAGGTCTATAATGCTGAATCAGGTACTCCTATATCTGGAGCAACTGTATTAAGTGAAGGTTTTTCTGCAACAACTAATTCTTTAGGAGAGTATTCTGGAAGCACTTTTCCTGGTGATAACACGATAAGTGTTTCTGCCACTGGTTATGAGGATTTGCATGTTGCAACTTATGTAAATTCAGTAAATTTTGTGCAAAATTTCTATCTAGTTCCTCTTTATGTTTCAGATTCAGGTAGTAGTCTGTATGGTTCCGTTACTGATTATTATACAGGTGATCCTGTAGCTAATGCCAGATTATTGCTGAGAAATGGAACAACGAGTTATACAAAGTATTCTGATTCCAGAGGTTACTACTACTTTGATAATGCTGCTTTAGTAGGAGATTGGACTATCAGTGTTACTGCTGACGATTATGATAATTATCAGAGGACTGTAACCATAAGCGGAGATACTTATTTAGGAATAAGGCTTGTTCCTGAAGGCGGTATTCCTGATGCCGAAGAAGTAGAACCTCAACCTGAAGTAGACTACACAAATTATTCTGCTCAACCTTATGGTGCAATGGGCAGGCATCCTTTCGATTTCAATGGAGATGGAGACGCATCTGCTGATGAATGGAAGTATGCCTTTGAGCGTCTGATTATTTTAGTTGGCTGCCTTTGTTTCATGGGTTTCCTTGGAATAGTGGGGAGAGCTGGTAGAAGATGAAATCTCTTCTACCATTTCTCCTTTTACTGATTTTTTTAATCAGCCCGGCTAATGCTGAAACTATTTATTTACCCAATTCAGCAGGCTCTGATGTTTATAAAATAATTAATGAAAATTATGGTGCCAATGATCTAATTGAAATTGGTGGCACTTCTTCTATTGGTGTTGATTATTTAAGTTTTGAAGAGGACACTTATATTGCTGCTAATTATGATACGATAAATCAGATCAGTTTTGAGATGTCTGTTGATTCTTCAACTGGCAATGAAACAATTCCTTTTACTCTGTCAAATGGTGAAACCAGTCAGGATTTTGTTATTCAAATAAATAGAACTCAAGCTTTAGGTTTAGCTGAAATCAATTGCAGTTTGTATACTGCTGATGGGGATTATCTCTGTTCTGATATTGGTTATTCTTTATTTTATGAATATTTCCAGGTTGTCTTTAATCGGTTTGGTTACGGAATTTCTAATAATAATATGGATTACGGACTGATGCCGATTTATGAAGATCCCACTTATAACAATCTGATTCCGGCTAAAAGTTTGACAATTGATCTTTCAGATACTGGAGCCAGTGTTTTGTGCAGGATCGAGGTTTATGATAACCAGGAATATGCTGAAGAACAGGACAGCAGTTTTATAATGGGTGTTTATTGGGTCATTGAATCTGTAATTGGTGATCCTGATAATGTTCTTTACTCATATTTCCAGATTGCAGACCTGTATTTCTCCTGGGTTACCTGGGTTATTGTGATAATGGTTACTGCTCCGTTCATGTATGTTATGTTTGCTGGAATATGCGGTCTTGCTGCTGCTTGTTTAGCTGGTAACTTCAGATCTGGTTTTAGTGCTGGTATGCGTACTTTTGTGAAAGTAATGATGATTCCTGTCAACATTATAAAAATGCTGGCAAACATGGTTTACGGCATAATAGAAATTTTAAAACCTACTGGCTGAGGTGTTTTTATTTCCCGGTGGAAAATTTCTCTTTCAGAGAATGACATTAAAATTTTTTCGTGTACAGGCTCAACTGTTCTGGTGACGTTGTATAAGTTCACAGGATTACTGTTTCTAAAAGGCCTGTGCTGCGAACATGATTTCCAGGCTTATGGCAGGAAATTTGCTCAGAATTTGACTAAAAAAGGCAAAAAAGCATAAAAAGGTTCTATCATGGCTAAAAACTTCTTTCATCTTCGGGCTTTTATTGACATTTTTAAGGAACTTAAAAACCGGGGCAAAGTTGCTGATGACCTGAGCATATCAGTGAATTTCATTTCACCTGCAGGTGATGTCCGTATTCTTAAAGGTTATCTTGCTGATGATTTCAAAACCTTCAAGATTGAAGGTATACCTGGCAGGAGGCTGATGAAATATTCCATGGGCTTTGATCCCAAAGCTAAAAGGAAGCTTGTCTGGGCTTCATATAATAGCCTTACTGATATTGACTTCAGGCAGATTGCACAGCCTTATCCTGTCTCCTGCATATCTCCTCAGGAGCTTGAAAATATTGCTGGAAGCAATGATCTTCATTCTCTCCTGAATACTGATTACAGCATGTACCTGATATTTTTCTGTGCTGGAGGCTTTTTCTTCCTGATAGGTGCATCTCTGATCTCTATCGTTTACAAGATCCTGGTGATTATCCTTACAGGCATGGTCTAAGGTGGTCCTATGAGAAAGGTAGAGGTATCAGAGGAAGTTGAGGGTATAAATTCAATTGATGAGTTTCTCAATGTTTTTACAGGTGAGAACGATTCTGATCCGAATTCCTTTACTGCAAAGGTTGTGAGCGACTCTCTTGACAGGCTCTTTCCAGATGAGGATAAAATCCGTAATCTGATGATGGTTACAAATGTAACCAACTGGCAGATGGTTCATATCATCAAAAGCCTGCACTCAGCTTATTATATGGGTCTTCATGAAGGAACTTTTGGAAGACCTTCCGTTTATGAAAAACGGCTTAAAATTGTTGAAGATTTTTTGAGGCTCCGGGCTTCTATCAATGCCAGGGGCCGTAAAGATATTGTTGAGTCCCTGAAAGCTATCATGCTTAATGAGCTTCAGAGCGATGCTTCAAGAATTAAAAGACTTGTAGGAAAGGACTGATTATATGGATAAAATAGTAGCTATAAAATATCTTGACTTTTGTTCTAGATGTGCGGCTATGTTTTTTGGCGGTATTGCGATGCTCGTTTTCATGAACGAGACTCTTTATCTGACAAATATAAAGTATTCTTACGTTGCTCAGTTACTGGCTTTTGTATCCCTTTTGCTGTTATATGCATTAGAGGCTTTTAAGGAGCGATTGGTATAACTCTTTCTGTTGTCCTTGGTGAGTACGGGGATGGAAAAACTACTTTCCTGACCTGTCTATCTGTACTCTCAAGGATGCTTCAAAAGAATGTTTATTCAAACTATTCGCTAAACTTAGAGCATTACAGGCTTGAGTCTCTTGATGACCTGGACGAAGTCCGAGATGGTCTTCTTGTTCTTGATGAATTGTGGTACACCATAGATTCAAGATCTGCTAATACTAAAGAAAACAAATACAGTAGTGTTGTTTTATCTAAAAGCCGCAAAAGGAATCTCCATATCTCTTACTCGGAACAGGGTTTCGACCTTGTTGACCGCAGGTTCAGGGACCGTACAAGGATAATTTTCCTTCCGAAATTAGACCGTCCCAAAAACCCGCGTTTCCTTAAAGTTGAAATATACAAACGAAATAAGTTTGGTGAGTTTCAAAAGGTAAGCAAGGTTTTACTTTTTTCATTGGAAAAAATTCTGAAGAAGTTTGACACTAACGAGGAATTAGCTCCTATGAAATTAGAGAGCAGGTAAGGGCTTTGCGAGCGGGAGGGAAGGCAAAGCCTTCCCCTGATTTCTTAATTTCTTGTAGTTTGTCTTCTTCTGTATAAAATAAATAATGCCCTGTCGCCATTGGCGATGCCCCTAACATAAGGTCTTTCAAAGAAAGATTGCGGGTCTACGATAGGGCTGCAAGGCTGAGATCTATGGTATGCTCGGGGCACGTCTGGAGCTCAGAGGAGGATGTGTGGTGTGTGGCTGGCGGGTAATGTATCTCTGATAAGGGCGCAGGGTATGGGGCCGCGTGGTGTGTGGCTGCCTGGGGAAGGCCCCGATTAACGGAGTGGATTAACTTAACCTGTCTTTTTGTGGTGCAGTTATTGACTTGATTCTGGTTTGCGAGGCTTATTTATAGTTCGAGCTTTAAGAATCCGAGGAAAGCCCCTGCGGAGCGGGGGCGCCACAAAAAGGGGAGGGTGTTCTCTCAGGAAATAGGTAAAAAACTCATGGAAAACTAGGGCGTTGGGTTATTACATGCGGTTTTTGCCGTAATATAATAATCTAATTTATATTCAATCTTAGCATATTAACTGACAAAACTGACGTTACTTAAAAGAATTATTTGTATTGTATATGTCCGTTGAAACTTTAATTTCAGAGTTCTTTAGGGACTGTAAAGCTCGCGGATATGCGGGCAGGACCATTGAGAGCTATATCAGCCATATCAGGTACTTCCTATCTCTCTATGATGTGGATACTGGCTATGATGACCTGAAGGAGTTTCTCATCCACATTAGGGATGAAAGGGGCTATACTCTTGCAACCTGCAATAATTACTTTGCTTCTCTTTCAACTTTTTATGATTTTCTTGAGTTCGAGAAAATAGTGGAAAGAAACTTGGTTCCAGCTTTCAGGAAAAGGTATCTCAGATCTTACAAGAAGAATTACACTCCTGAGACAAGACAACTGGTTGGCATAGAGGATATGGCAAACCTGATCAATGCTCCTGAGTACCTGGTGTATAGGGCCTTAATTATTTTCCTGGCAAAGACGGGCATCAGGCGAAATGAGCTCATAACTCTTGACCGTGTGGACCTGAACCTTGATGCTCTAACAGTCCGTCTTAAACCGACTGCAAAGCGTTCTAACAGGACAGTTTTCTTTGATCTCGAGACAAAGGTCTTCCTGGAAGCTTACCTGGCTGAAAGAACAGATTCCCAGAGAGCTCTCTTTGTAGGCCGCCAGGACTTCCACAGGATCACCAGGAACCAGGTCTATGACGTTGTAAGCGGCTATGCTGAGAAAATAGGTCTGCATGATCCTGAAGGTCACCTGGATGAAAAGTTTGGTCCTCATTGTTGCAGGCACTGGTTTACAACCTGGCTTAGAAGAGCAGGTATGTCAAGGACATTTATCCAGGAACTCCGCGGAGATTCAAGGAGAGAAGCAATTGATGTCTATGACCATATTGCTTTTGATGAACTGAAAGCTTCTTATATGAGATGTATTCCGCAGCTAGGAGTAAAACCCTAAGCTTACTTTTTAAAAAATGTACAAATAACTTGTCAGAAAAAAGCATTAAAAAAGGGTTTTTTAGCTCGATTAGGGTTAATCGAGCTTTAATTGGACAAATAACGCCCGGACCGGGATTCGAACCCGAGTCGGAGCCTCGACAGGGCTCCATGATAGGCCTCTACACTATCCGGACACTTCGGTCTTTTTAGCTGCTGTTTTGCCCGCGTTGCGAGCAAACCTT
>JAUPKV010000047.1 GCA_030837265.1 Methanobacteriota archaeon | reverse complement strand
GCCCCCAAGGTCTTTTGCCTGCCTGCCAATTCCGTTTACACAGCCAGCCCCCATAAGGGCTACTTTCGGGTTAAGATAGGTATATATCATGGTTTCAACTCCCTTAATAGCAGCTTTCAAATTTCATATTTTATTAAAAACAAAATATTAATTGAAATTACTTTTTCCCGGCAGCTAATAAAGTTTTGCTCCAAAACATGTTTTTTAAGAGCAGCAGGTAAAAGTTCAGAGAGCAAAAAGGCAAACGATGTATTAGTTTCTATTCAAAATTACCAGTAGTTATGTTTTAGGTTATGATCAAATTACAAAAGGAATGAGTTGTAATATATTACTAGTAATAATAAATGGACCAGTAGGTGACTTACGGGTGTTTTTTAAAAAAGAGCAAATTTTCGAAGTTAACCCGAAAATTGGCTTCTCCTGATTTGAGTTCTGATGTACTGCCTGGGCATGTTCTCGTATTATAGAGCATCCTGAAGCTCACATTGTGAGAGTTCGGCCTTTCCGGTGAAGATTTCATCTCAGTAACTTTCATATCATTATCCCCTTTTAGTCACATTTTCTATGTTTTTCAGCATTATGCCGAGAATTTATGCCCGTCTTCCTTAGAACCCTCCGCGAAATAAATTAGGCACTTTTTAATATTGTACTTAACGATTTTCACAAGCATGTTCATCGATTTAATTTCCAAAATAATTCTGTGTTGCCTAAGTTATTTCGTTACAAATAATTAGGTTCATGCTTGGTTCAGAAGTATTTTCATGTCTTCTTCAATAGTTGTGTTTGGCCTGATGTTGAAATTCTCGACCAGAATTTTGAGAACGTTCGGAGAGACACAAGCTGGAAGTGTTGGGCCAAGGGTGATATTCTTTACTCCAAGGCTCAGGAGGGCAAGCAGGACAAGCACGGCTTTTTGTTCGTACCAGGCTATGTTGTAGGAAACAGGCAGGTCGTTTATGTCCTTGAGCCCGAAGGCTTCTGCAAGCTTCTGAGCAATTACCACAAGTGAGTAAGAGTCATTGCATTGCCCGGCATCGATAACTCTCGGGATTCCTCCTATGTCGCCAAGGTCAAGTTTGTTGTAGCGGTATTTGGCGCAGCCTGCAGTCAGGATTACTGTATCTTTCGGAAGGGCTTTTGCAAACTCAGTATAGTAGCCCCTTTCCTTGTGCCTGCCATCACAGCCTGCCATAACCATGAACCTGCTGATCTTTCCGCTTTTTACCGCATCTATGATTTTTTCCGCAACTGAAAGGGCTGCTTCGTGTGCAAAGCCTCCTATGATGGTCCCACTTTCCAGCTGCTCCGGAGGCTCGCTCGTTTTTGCCTGTTCGATCAGAAGGATGAAGTCCTTTGTGCCGTCTTCTTTTTCATATATATGAGTAAGTCCTTCAAAGCCTACTACCCCGGTAGTGTAAATCCGGTTTCTGTATGAATCTCTTGGCGGGATTATGCAGTTTGTCGTCAGCAGGATTGGGCCGTTGAACTTTTCAAACTCTTCGTTCTGTTGCCACCAGGCGTTCCCATAATTGCCTGCGAAGTTATCGTATTTTTTGAATGCAGGATATGAGTTTGCAGGCAGCATCTCTCCATGGGTATAGACATCGATTCCTGTACCCTTTGTTTGCTCAAGAAGCTGCTCGAGGTCTCGCAAATCGTGCCCGCTTATAAGGATGCCTGGCTTATTTCCTACACCTATATTGACTGCTGTTGGCTCAGGGTTTCCATAAGTTTCAGTGTTTGCTTTATCGAGCAGGGCAAGAGTTGAAACTCCTTTTTGGCCACACTCCAGAACCAGGCCAATGAGAGCTTCTATTCCTAAACTGTCGTCGGTGGTCGAGACCAGCCCTTTTTCCATGAACTCGAAGATTGCTTTGTCCTTATATCCCAGCACATAGGCATGGTGCAAATAAGCAGCCATCCCCTTTAAGCCGTATGTCAGAAGTTCCCTAAGTGACCTGATGTCCTCGTCCTTCGTGGAATGAACAGCAACGTCCAGACTTGCTATGCTTTCGGGGGTAACTGTAGCCACGGCAGGAAGGTCTTTTTTGGCAGGAAGCTTTGCTTTAATGTTGTCTCTGAGCTCAAACCCTTTCTTTATAAGGGATTCAATTTCCTTCTTGTCAAAATTAGTGTTCGTAAGAGTAGCAAAGAAGCCATCAAGCACAAATCGATCTGTTGCTTCTTCATTTAGGCCCGCAGCCCTTGCTTTAAGGTTATAGAAAGAGATGCTTTTGAGAACGTAGATCAGTCTGTCCTGAAGATCTGCAACTTCTCCTTTCTTGCCGCATACCCCGTTTTTTGTACAACCTTTTGAGTTAAGAGTTTCCTGACATTGATTACAGAACATATTTTATCACCTTTGAGACTGGTTATTCAGTTTACTCCCCGTTTTTTATTTCATTCTGTCTCATACACAGTTCATATTTTAAAAATGATAGATGTGTAGTACCATTTTAAAAGACAGGTGTCTTTTTAGTGCCGTTAAATTTAGAATACTATTTTCCATACGATACTAGCTCATATATAGGAGAAAGTTTCGATATGGATACCTTAATGATAAAAACTTAATTTACCTTCGTGCTAATTCCAAAAAGCTGCTCCTGATATAATTTTATCCGGTCACACGTTTTAAAACCCGTTAAGAGCATTTCACCACCGGCTCAAACCAAAAATCCCTGTATTATAATTGCGAGAGACTTTTTTGAATCGATTTCTGGACCTGGTTATAATAAATTTCCATTCATTTGAACTGAATAGCTTAAAATAGTTATTTTGAGCATCTAGAAGTTGATTCCGATAGTTTCCTATAAGGCCTAAACATCAAAGTAAAAGTCATACTTTTTGGTAAAAAGGAAGAGAGATAAATTATATTATTGATTAAGGAAATTAATAATATAATGGATGGAAGGGGAGTAGAAAGGGGACCTCTGCAACTGGATATAGGTATAGTTGTATCAGGCCTTGGAGGAAACTCCAATCACGAAAGGAATCAATTCAATGGCCTTTTTTCCTTGTTTGGCGTCGATTTTGGACTCTATGTT
>JAUPKV010000465.1 GCA_030837265.1 Methanobacteriota archaeon | reverse complement strand
GTAGTCCGAAAACAAGAAAAAAGGCAAAAGAATTTGTTCTTAAATACAAAGGTAACCATTCGGCGTAGACGATCGTAAATTCAATAGGAAAAAGAGTCGACTCATGACTCTATATTATTAAACCATATAGTAAACTCGGTTCCGTTACCCCTCTTAAGTTCTATAAGTTTAAAGCTCTATACGAATCGAAAACGTTGTTTTTTAGATACCAATCAGCATAGGTGATCAGCTCAATTTGCCCGTTTTCCAGATAAAAATCAAAAAAAGGAATGCCAACTTTCAAGGCTTCTTTTGTCTGGTAGAATTGGCAAAAATGCGTCCCCTATGGCATATTTCCAATAATATCAATTCCAGAATCTCTAATATCATTTCTCATCTGTTTCTCTCCGACTTTAATAAATAAAGTCAAAGAATGCGTTTTTTAAGAGTAATAGGGTTTCCTCTTAATCTTTGGGTTGGATCATAGGTAGGGATTTGAGAATAGGGACTCAAATCCCTGCCATCTACTTCTTGGATAACTTTTAAGAATGAATTTTTAACTAGATTAGCTGGTAAAGCCCTGCCAACTGTCTGGAACATTATGCGACATCCCTTTTTGTTCTGTTCGAATTCGCACGTACGACAATTTTGCTTAATTCGCTCAGCCAGAGTACCGAACTTGCTACTGCTGCGCAGAGCAGCCAATCATTAAGGCTTAAACTCACGGTCGAAAATGCCTTTTGCAGAATTGGTACATAAACTACTGCAACCTGCAGCAAAAAGGACAGCAGAACTGCTCCCCACAGCCACTTGTTTGAGAAGAGCCCGACAAATGCACTATGCATATCCGAACGCGCATTAAAAACTACGAAGAGCGAAAAGAGGACTACCGTAGTAAAAGCCATAGTCTGTGCATAAGGCAGGCTGCCGGAACCTTCGAACAAACCCCCTGGTAAGCTGGAATCCAGTATAAAAAGCGTTCCCACTGCCATAATTATACCCGTAAAGAGGTTGCCAGCCCACATACTCCGGGTAATCACTCCTTCCTCCTTTGGGCGCGGCGGTTCTCTCATTATACCTTCTTCTGCAGGGTCAACTCCGAGAGCAAGCGCGGGTGGGCCGTCTGTTATAAGATTGATCCACAGGATCTGCGTCGCCAGCAGAGGTAACCCTGCCCCGCCCCCCTCTGTCGTCAACCCGATAAAGTCTGCGAGCAGGATGCCGAAAAACATTATCATTACTTCGCCAAAATTTGAAGGAAGAAGGTAACGCAAAAACTTCCGGATATTGGAGAAAATTGCACGCCCCTCTTCAACAGCCCCGACAATGGTTGCGAAATTGTCATCTGAAAGTACAACGTCGGATGCCTCTTTTGAAACGTCCGTTCCGGTAATACCCATTGCCACACCAATATCTGCAGTCTTTAAAGCAGGCGCATCGTTTACCCCATCTCCCGTCATCGCAACAATAACGCCTCCTCTTTGTAATGCGTTCACGATCCGAAGTTTGTGTTCGGGGTTGACGCGAGCATAAACTGACACTTCCTGGACTGTTTTATCAAGTATCTCTTCCGGCATTTTCTCAAGCTCAGCGCCTGTAACAACCTTCTCGTAATTGGGAATCCCAAGTTCTCTGGCAATAACTGAAGCAGTTTTAGGGTGATCGCCAGTAATCATCATCGGTCGAACCCCTGCACCCATGGCCCGTGCGACTGCATCTTTTGCCTCTTTGCGCGGGGGGTCTATCATGCCAATCAGTCCCAGGAAGACGAGGTCCTGCTCAAGAGTATCATCCCATTCTTCCTGTTTTAGTGTGTCCTTGGGAAGGATCCGGAAAGCGACTGCAAGAGTCCGCAAGGCTTCACCAGCCAATTCTTCATTCTTCTTAAGAATTTCCTTTCGTCGTTCGGCAGTCAAAGGTTTGATCTCCTCACCCACAAGCTCCTGCGTGCAGCGTGCAAGTAAAATATCCGGCGCGCCTTTTGTGAAGGCGAGCAGGCGTTCTTTTTGTTCGGAGTCCGTGTGAACAGTACTCATCAACTTGCGCTCTGAGGAGAAAGGAATTTCAGCAATACGCGCCAATCGTGCATTTAGTGCATCACCTTCCAGCCCGGCTTTACGGGCTGCAACAATTAACGCTCCTTCGGTCGGATCCCCAAGTACCGTCCAGCGCCCATTGCGTTCACGCAGCACTGCATTATTAGCACGGTCAGCGGCTGCAAGCGCACGTATAAACTCAAATTGGAGCGAACCCTCGATTTTTTCCCCATCTTCCCGACGCACTTCACCTTCAGGAGCATACCCCGTACCTTCAAAATTCACGCGCCCGCTTGCTGTAACAACCGCTAGTACAGTCATCTCGTTCTTCGTGAGCGTGCCTGTCTTATCGGAAGCGATAACATTTGCAGAGCCGAGAGTCTCAACCGCATCAAGATGGCGTACAATTGCGTTTTTCCGCGCCATTCGCTGCACCCCAAGAGAAAGCACGACAGTGACTACCGCTGGCAAACTCTCAGGTACCGCCGCGACCGCCAGCGCCACACCTAAAATGAGCACATCAAAAAGTGCTGAAAAACCGTTTACATCTCTAACCAGGAAGATTGTTGCGATCATTATAATGGCGATAACAATGACAACAAGCCCGAGGAGCTTGCCAACGCGGTGGAGCTCTTTTTGTAGCGGCGTGATTTCTCCTGGCTCTTGTTTAAGCAGTCCAGCAATACGTCCCATTTCGGTCTGCATCCCGGTTGCTGTAACAACCGCACGTCCATGCCCATAAACAGCCGTTGTACCACTGAAGACCATATTGTCGCGGTCGCCAAGCCCGACCTCTTCTGCAATCGGGAGGGCATCTTTCAAGACCGGTAAGCTCTCGCCCGTTAGTGCCGCTTCAGCTGTTTGCATTGCGGTTGACTGGACTACACGCGCATCTGCTGGAACGGTGTTCCCTTCTTCGATAATAATAATGTCTCCGGGCACGACTTCCTGTGCCGGTATACTCTGTCGTGTGCCGTCCCGAATGGCATTGGCATGTGCTGCCGACATCTGGCGCAGCGCTGCCATTGCCTCCTCAGCCCGGGCCTGCTGGACGTAGCCCATAACTGCATTAAGAAGGACGACAGCAAAAATAGCGATCGCTTCGTAGGGCAATTCCGTATCGCGTTCATAAAGCCATAACCCTGCCGAAATAAGGGTTGCAATAAGCAGCAGAATAACAAGTACGTCCTGGAACTGCGCAAGGAACTTTCTCCATGCAGGCACAGGCTTTTCTGCTATTAATTCATTCTTGCCGTATCTGATAAGTCGTTCCTTTGCCTCTTTTTCGCTTAAACCGGTCCGTGCATCTGTGCCGAACGCAGCCAATACTTCATTAACTGGCTGCTGATAAGGAATTATATGATCTGGCTGAATTGTCATGGTATCCATCTTAATCCTTTTTCTCTCACCTTCAAGACGCAGTTTGTATCTTCTGTAAAGGAGCATAGCGCCAAGCTAAAAGAAAGCAGTTAGCAACAGTCACATGCAACCCTGTAATAAAAAATATAGCTAGGACGGTAAATATTAAGGGTGGACAATATAAGGATGGCCAATATAAGGATGAACAATATAAGGATGAACAATATTAGTACCTCAATACTAATACATCAGTATTAGTAATAACATTTCGGCAGATTCAGGCAGCCTTTACCTGCAAAGGAATTCTTAAATTAGAATAATGGATGTTATAGTGATCACACCAGCCGGCAGTATAACGCTTCATCAAGTTGTTTTGTGAGAGCCACCTGAGGTCTCATAACTTTCACCTAATGCTGAATACTATATGCCTTTACACCTACTTCTTGATAAATTATTTATTTTTAATCTAATATGAGATTTTAATCATATTCATATGGGAACATGAGATATATTTGACTCAAAAAGTCAACTAAAAATAGTTAGATAAATCGGTGCCGAAAAATGGATATCTTCCGCCTTCTTAATGAAATAAAAGCATCCCGTCGATACGAAAACCAGATAGTACACATAGAGGAGATCCCATCAAAGGAAGCCCTCTATTCATCCCTTGAATTAAAAAGTCAGATCAAAGCTGCCCTTTCAGGAACGGAAATTAATGCTCTGTACTCCCACCAGGCTGAAGCTATAGGAAAAATCCGGGAAGGAAAAGACGTTGTGCTCTGCACGACCACAGCAAGTGGAAAATCTCTTACGTACATGATTCCCATTTTTGAGGCAATTCTCGAAGACCCGGAAATAACTGCCCTTTATATTTCTCCCTTAAATGCCCTGGTAAATGACCAGTTGAAAACTTTCATGGAATTCGAAGAGACTTTGAAATCCGGAGCAGGTATTGCCCGTTATACCGGAGCTCTTTCCGAAGCTCAGAAAAGGAAAGTGAGGGATGGGAAGGCAAACATCGTTTTTACAAACCCTGAAATGGTTCACATGAGCTTCCTTGCCTGGCATCATCTCTGGAACGGTTTTTTCTCAAACCTCAAATTCATAGTTGTTGATGAGAGCCATTATTATCGGGGAGTTATCGGAAGCAATATGGCAAACCTGCTCAGGCGGCTTTTGCGTGTGGCAGAGTATTACGGAGCATCTCCGCAGTTTATTTGCTGTTCGGCAACTATCGGAAATCCAAAAGAACATACGGAAACCTTGCTTGGGAGAGAAGCAGAGGTAGTTGAGCATAATGGTTCTTCAAACGGACCTCAAAAGTTCGTTTTCTGGAATCCGCCCCTATATATAAACAACAGGGGCTTTACACTAAGAAAAAGCAGTTTCTCTGAGGCATCCTACCTGTTTACCCGAGCTATCCAGACCGGACTGCAGACGCTTGCTTTTACCAGATCGAGACAGGGAGTGGAAAGGATGTACAAAAATTGCAGAGAATTTTTGGGGGATAAAAATCTTTCAAATGCTATCTGTTCGTACAGAAGTGGGTATTTTGACCGGGAGAGGGAGGAAATCGAAAGGAGAATGAATTCAGGGGAACTTAGGGGAGTTATTTCCACAAATGCCCTCGAACTTGGGATAAATATCGGAGGACTGGATGCCTGCATCCTGGATGGCTATCCCGGGACGGTAATGAGTGCCAGGCAGCAGGCAGGCAGGGCAGGCAGGGGCGAACGCGAAAGTCTCATTGTCCTGATAGCAGGCTCAAACGCCCTGGACCAGTACTATATGAGAAATCCTGCCGACTTTTTTTCGAGAGGCAGCGAAAATGCAGTGCTCAACCCAAAGAATCCCTTCATCCTGACAGGTCACCTGCTTTGCGCAGCAAAGGAGATCCCGCTGAGGATTTCGGATGAAAAATATTTCGGAAAAGGATACTCAAGAGTTGTAGAGCTCCTTAAAGCCGAAGGCCTGCTTTCAGGCAATGACCTGAAGTATTCTGCGGATCCTTTTCCGTACAGACAGGTTTCTCTCAGGGGAATTGATAATAATACTTACTCTCTCCTGGCTTTTGAAGGGGAAAAGAGCTACCGTATAGAAAAGGACATTGAGGAAACCCTGGCTTTTAGAGAATGTTACCCGGGTGCAGTCTATATGCACAGGGGAGAGCCCTATTACGTAAACAGGATCGACCATGAAAAGAAGGAAATCCATGCCGTAAAAACACACGATGCATACTATACTAAACCAATGATCGACTCTTCGGTCACAGTACAGGAAACCTTTTCAGTAAAAGTTCTTCTGCATGCTCCTGAAGTTGAAGTAGGGCTGGGGGAGGTTGAGGTAACGGATAGGGTTATCGGATACCGAAGAATCCAATCTCACAGCAACGATATCATGAGCGCTCACGACCTTGAAATGCTTCCGATAACCCTTCAGACAATAGCCCTTTGGCTGAAGCTTCCTGACATATTACAGGAGACGATTGGCAAGCATAAACTGGATTTTGCAGGCGGAATTCACGCAGTAGAGCACGCAATGATCTCCATGTACCCTCTTCACCTGCTGGTGGACCGGAGTGATGTAGGTGGAGTTTCAACTCCCTCTCATTCCGATCTTGGAGGCAAAAGCGGGATATTCATTTACGACGGGCACAAAGGCGGAGTCGGATACGCCGAAAAAGGTTATGACCTTATAGAACAGGTTCTTGATGGCACCTTAAAAGCAATTGAGAGCTGCCCCTGTGAAAGCGGCTGTCCAAGCTGTATCCAGTCCCCAAAGTGCGGAAACAATAACGAGCCCCTGGATAAACATGCTGCAATCATGATCCTTCATGAAATCCTGGGAAAACCGCCTTATATCCCACCTGAAAAAAAACAGAAGCATCTGTCCGAAACTAAAGACAAAACCTTAAAACCGGCTCCTGAAATAAAGGAAAGAAAAGACACTGATGACTCCCTGAACCGGGTCAGAAGACAGCTCAGACGAGAAACCATTCAGCAGGAACCCTCAGCCGGGAAAAATAAAAAGGAAAAAGCTTTCATTGCCACAGATAAAACCGGAGGAATGATCGGAGTCATTTCCGCTCCTGCTCCGGAAAAAGCTGCAGCAAAAATCTTTCTCCAAAAATTCAGGGGAGAAACTGAAATAACAGGAGAAAACCCCCTTGAAATTTATATAAGAGACCTCGGGGCTGGCACTAACTACAGGTTTATGATCTGGACCGAAATTTCCGAAAGCACAGGAGATACTGATGACAAAAAAGATGACAAAAGAGAAGAAAAAAAGGCTGTAAAGAAACTAATTGTCAGGAAAGTTAGTTAAGAAGCGGATCAATTCAAGAATAATCCGGTACTTTTTTTCCTTCTGTCCTTTCAAGTCTCTCCTTTCCGACAAACCTTAAATAACCAAGTCCTATCAGGAAGATCGGATAAATAATCTTCCAGGTAAATCCCGAAGCCAGAAAGCTCAGGGACAGAAGCGTGAGACCGGAGACGATCCATCTCTGCCATCCGACTTCTGTTTTCCAGTAAGCAATTACTATAAAGCCGCATAGGAAAATGAAGTTCTGGTTTACGAGCAGCATCATAGCCGTAATTGGAACCTTGAAGAGATAGCACCCCATAATCAGGGAAACAGACAGAATATATTGCATTACAAGGCTGGATACGGGAATATTCCTCTTCGAGAGTTTCCCGAATACCGCTGGAAAAACACCTGTCTTGCCTCCCGCATAGATCAGGCGGCTTGCCGTAAAGTTCCAGGAACATGCATTTGCTGCAAGCACGATTATAATAAGCCAGATCAGAAAGCTTCCACCCGGCGTAAGCAGGACCAGGCCGGAAAGGCCGGCGGCTCCTTGAAGAGAAACACCCGTTGCACTGGCCCCTGCACTTATCAGGGCTAGCAAAATATAGATCGCAGCTACCAGGGCAAAGCTAAGCCAGTAGAGACGAGGTACGTTTTTTTCAGGATCTTTCATTTCCCCCAGGGAAAAAGAAAGGTTCTCCCAGCCCAGATAAGCCCAAAAAAGCAGGGCTGTTACATTCCAGACTTTACTCGGGTGCACATTTCCGCTTCCGCTCAGGGCAGCTCTTACAATCCCCAGCCCTGAACCGAGAAAATCGAGATTAAAGACAAGAATCATTCCCAGAAGCAGGAAAAGCACACTTAGTGCCAGGTAATTGATAAGAGTGACAGCTCTTACCCCAAACAGGTTTGAGAAAAACATGAGACTTACAATCAGGATTGCACAAAGAGTCCCCCCAGATACGGAGAGATTAAAAAGCTGCCTCATATATTCACTGCCAATAAAGGCAACAGCAGGAAGCCCAAAAAGGTAAGAGCCGCCTACAAGGTAAGAAACCGAAAACCTGCCCCAGGGCCCAATGGCTTTTTCCGCATATCCGGCAAGCCCGGCCGTCGAAGGGAATTTCAAGCCAAGCCGGGAACTGATCTGTATCCGCGGAATAGTAATAAAGGTTATAAGCAGCCACCCAAGGATCGCTTCATAGACATTTCCCACGCTGAGAGCCAGGCCGGGCAGTGCAAGAATTCCCGAGCCTATGAGCATGCAGATTGCAAGCCCTATGCCTCTCTTTAAAGAAATTGTTTTTCCGAGTTCTGTCATTTTCGTTAAGCCTGTTTTATCTAAAGTCAACAAGTAAAACGCTTACAATTTCTGCGTTTTCCGCGCTTTTAGCGGGTTATTTTTTTGGATTAATGTAGGAGATTATGAAATTCATTAAGGAATGCTCCTGCCTTAATCTTTCTTTTCCAGGCAAATTAATTCTTTTGCATAAGGAACCATTTCTTCAATCCAGGTGCAGAAATCCCTCCACTCATCAAGCTTATGATAACGGCGCTGGAAGTAAATGTTCCGGAGTTCGGCGTAGTTGGTAATAACTGTCCGCTTTTGCATATACGCGCTCGGAAGGTCCTGGATGAGGTTTCTGAAGACTGCTTTACGGTATGCTATGTCTTCCTCACTGTCGCCGTCACGGGATTTGTAGGATTTGATGAGGTCATTGAGGTGCCGGATCTGGGATGTCCTGTATTCTGTCAGTTTGTCAAAAGAGAAGTCTTGAGGAGAGAGGTCTCGGCTGGTCAGCTTGTGCATTGTGGAAGTGGAGTTTTTTTCTGTGAATTTGTAGGTATCGAATTCCTTCCACCAGTAGAGAGGAGCTGTCAGATCGAAACAGACTGTAATGAACCTTAAGAATTTACCGTGTTCGGTTCCTGCAAGCGCCAGTCGCTGGGCCAGACTCAGGTCTTTTTCTCCGATTTTGCAGTTTCCTGCCTGGTCAGGCTCACTGCTGTCTATAAGGTGCCAGGAATTCATGGGGTTTCTCATTCCAAGAATTGCATAATAAATATTGTACGTGCCGTGTAGTTTTATTTCGATCATGAGAGCGCCTCTTTATTTGTAAGTTGAATAACTGTTAAACGCATCGGATTTTTGAGTTACTAATGCATTGGGCTGATAAGTTTCAAATCACCATAAATATCTATTTCACAGAGTAATTCTCTTTCTAATTCTTACGTTTAACCCAGGTATTAAGAGATGGCTGTAAGAAATACCCATCTAGATCCAACCTTAAATTTGGCAGTAGCATTTATATCTTCAGCTTGATACCATAACTTAATAAACTTTCAACTTCATGTAGGGAAATTAATAAGAGGAAGATAATAATAAGCTTTTCATAAAATCGGAGAAATAAAATAGAATATAACCGGAAATGACTCCTATAGAACCTTTTTATATTGGTATCCTCATCCTTACAGGCGCCTTTACAGGTGTCATCTCAGGTATGCTGGGCGTGGGGGGAGGCTTCATTATGTCGCCTGTACAGTACTGGCTTTTGCAGGAAACGGGACTTAAGCCTGATCTTGCTTTAAGGATAGCTCTGGGGACAAGTCTTTTTGTTGTTTTGCTAAACGCTTCAAGCGTAGTTCTGAAATATCAGCAAAAGCGTGCAGTACTCTGGAAGCAGGCGACAATTATGGGCTTATCCGGATTGCTTGCCAGTTTCGGGGGAGCGGCAGTGGCTTCTCATCTGTCCGCATCCGTATTGAGCAAAATATTCGGAGTCGTTGTCATAATAGGGGCGATCAGAACTTATAAGGTGCCTACAGTAACTGAAAATAACTATATAAGCGTTAATCGGGCATCTTATGTTTATTCCGGTGTTGTGATTGGCTTTTTTTCAGGGCTCCTTGGGATCGGGGGAGGGGTAATTGGAGTTCCGATCATGCTTATTTTCCTGCATTTTGACATGCTGAAAGCCGTCGGAACTTCGGCTGCAGTAATTATTTTTACTTCTATCGGAGGATCAATAGGGTATATAATCAATGGGTGGGGTCAACCGGGACTTCCCCCTTATTCTCTTGGGTATGTCAATCTTCTGAACTGGATTTTACTCGCAATTCCCGGATTTCTTGCAGCAAGAAAAGGGTCTGAAATAGCCCAACTTGTAAAACCGGAACACCTGAAACACCTTTTTGTGCTCCTGATGGCATATACAGGGCTGAAAATGATTGGAGTCGTTTAAAATAATCAAGCCCGAAAACATTGATGCTGCTTTGGAAAATAAAAATTTAATTCCGTTTTATAGGGGCTGAAGATTTTTCTTTTACCAGACACTGCTGTTCTTCAGGGTCGCCAGAATGTTTGTAAACTCGTTGGAAAACCTGCACTTCCTGAAATCGGGAGAATCAAGAATGTTGTCTTTTATCGCCTGTAATCCGATCAAGAGGTTTATATCGTTGCTGTACTCCAATTCTTCGTCGGACGGAGTAATATTTTCTGCAAGAATTTCAATGAGCTTCGGATCAAGGTCATCTGTCATGTATGTATCCAGGATCAGAAGATCTGAGATTCTTCTGTAGAAATCGATTAATCTCTGGTAGCCAGGGATAGCATAAACTTTTGCTGCATGTTTTTGTCGGTTAAGATAAATCTGGTAGCGAGTCATTCTGCCAATTATGTTCTCTGTTGTTTGCTTTTTTGGGAACACTATCGGAAATCTTTTCAACATATTTGCACATATCTTATTCTGATTCTGTCCATGTTCACGGCTCCATATTTCGGGAAACGCCCTGGCTATGGAGGAATTGAGTACAGCCGTTACGTACAGATACAGTGTGGGATCTCCAAGCACAACTCCAACTCCGTCTGCAAATACGTGCTTTCCGACCAGATCGTATGATGCCTGTAGATTGTAGTTGCTGCTAACTATGATTTTCGGAGTGTTGATGTATTGAAGGAAACTTTCATTCTCCAGGCGGTAACAATCTGCAGAATCGAAATTCTCTTTCTCGGCTCCCGACTTGAGTTTATTTTCCATTAGCTCCTTATAAGCTGCAGGAAACTGTGTTTTTAACTCCTCCGGTTGAAAGATCCTATATTCTTTCCTGATACCATACCCAATAATTTCGTAAGGAAGCATAAACTGGTACTGAGTTGAATGAATGGCGAACTCATTCGATGGTGAACCATCCATATAGGGGTACACAAGTTCTTTTTCTATGCTTACCTGTTCTATATTCGCTTGTCCGATGCTTGCATTCGTTTGTAGGGTTCTGCAGATGCAGGCTGAATCCGTACTATTATCTTTTGAAAGGCTGGCCTTGAATAGGAAATCATTCTTTTGGGGTATACCGTCGAAGATTTCTATTGAGATGTCCTCAAGGGTTGTTGGGATTCTGCTCAGTCTTTCTATTATATCCTCTCTACTCCAGAACATATATTTCACTTCTTTTTTATATATATAGGGAATTCCGGGTAAATTACTCTCTTTATCAGTTTCAACGTCCAAAATGGGGGTTTAGTTTTAAGAGAGCAAACTTCTGACTTTCAGAATTTTCGTATCAATCTTTTAATACAACTCTTATTATAATAAATCATTCTTAATAAAGGTTAACAATTGAAACAAGTTTTTCCAAGTTAATAGGTAAAAATAAGAACAGAAGTCACTGAATCAAATGTTTGTTTCTTTTAAAAAAGTGATTTTAAGAAATTGAGGAAATTTATCTGGGTTTACAATTCCGCCCAGGTTTTTAAAGTCAACTTTGCATTTTCCAGCATATTATGGTCGTTATTGAAATATATGTAGATTTCTTCAGGCCCAAATTTATTGATTTTCCGGATAGTTTCTCTTATTTCTTCCTGAGAGTAATTATAACTGTACCATTTTTCTCTTCCGTGCATTCTCATGTAAACGACTTCCCCCGGAAAGATCCTGTTACTATAATCTGGAGAATCTACTGATACAAGGGTCACTTTGTCCAT
This sequence comes from Methanobacteriota archaeon, assembly GCA_030837265.1. Next base: position 11,523 of record JAUPKV010000465.1, on the reverse strand, counting down.
AAGCTCAGTGCATAGTTCGTTATTTCCAAGCAACTCCTTATTCCGGATCTCCAGAGCAAATCGCCTGCCAAGTCCGGTATTGTCTGCAAATCTGAGTGCCTTAGTGACGTCGTCAAACTTGGGAGGCACCTGGAATAGATAGAAATCAATTAGATGGTCCATTGGCTCGAAAAGCTTCTGAAAGTTTCCCCAATATTCAAACGCAGCTTCACTTAACTGGCGCCAGTGAGTTATGGACCTATGGATTTTTACACTCCATCTGAGCCCTGCTCCTTTCGTACTCCAACTTTTTATACGGTCCGGGAAGGGAAACCTGTAATAACTGGCATTAAGTTCTACGGTGTTCAGGCCGGAATTCCGGACAAACCAATCCAGATTTTTCTTTTTATTCCAGTCATAGTACCAACCGCTTGTGCCCACAAATAAATTCATAAAATACCCCCTTTATTTTCAGTCCTATACTTGATCTATATTTTCCCCTTGAAAGAATAGGTGATGTATCAATTCAGAATCGTTTAAGAAAATTAAAAAAGTAGAATGCTGAAATTCTCATCTTAGAATAAGCTTATTTCGTATAACTAGGAGACAATATATAAATAAAAGTTTCAAAGTATAGACGGAGTTTAAAAAAGTTGAAATATATTCTGAAACATAGATTATCATAACAAAATTTAGAGACTCTCAAGTAAAAATTTTAAAGCGGAATCTATTTAAAAAAATAATATCATATTAATCATTAATATTTAATTAATACAAAAAGTATAGATCATAGTTTGAAGCACAAGTTAAGCTCTCGGCTATGAAATCAACATATTGTGGGGTATAAAAATGAATTGTGAAAATTTAGGTGGTTGTAGTTTTTACAACGACAAAATGCCAATGGACAGAGGTCTGGGTCAAATACAGAAGCAAAAGTATTGCGAAGGGGAAAAATCTCAATGTGCCAGGTACATGGTGGCATCCTTAATCGGAAAAGAAAATGTACCTATGGATTTGTATCCGATAATGATGGATAGAGCAAACAAAATAATAGATGAATATTATCGTAAATCGACGATGAAAATGTGATAAGAATTCAGGAAGATATATAAATATTTTAGATTTTCCGCAAATTTATAAGTGTTTACATTTTAAAGTTAGTAAGTAGTTAATACTACTTGCTATTTTTTAACGTAACTTATTCTTCGAATCTCACTTTTTTAATCTAATTTTATTTGAGTTTCTCTTTTCCGAATTCAGGTGCAGAAATACTTAAAAAGCACCTATCCAAATTAACATACAAGGGGAGAATTAAATTAAAGCGAAGGTTAAAGAAATGTTGTATAGAAAGATGCCGAAAAATGAAGACGAACTTTCGATACTTGGGTTCGGATGCATGCGCCTTCCTGTAAAAGACGGAAAAATTGATGAGGAAAGAGCCAAGCAACAAATACGCTATGCAATCGACCACGGAATAAACTATATCGATACTGCCTGGCCATATCATATGGGAGAAAGCGAGTCTTTCCTTGGACGGACTCTTTCTGATGGGTACAGGGACAAAGTCAAGCTTGCAACAAAGCTTCCATCCTGGATCCTGCAAAACAGCAATGACATGGACAAAATTTTAAATGCCCAGCTGGAGAAACTCAAAACGGACCATATAGATTATTACCTGGTACACGGGCTTGTAGGAACTTTATGGGACAAAATGGAAGGACTCAATGTCCTGGACTTCCTTGAGAGGGCCAGGCAGGAAGGCCGAATCATTAATGCAGGCTTTTCCTTCCACGGCTCAATTGAGGATTTTAAACGAATTGTGGATGCTTACCCATGGGAATTCTGCCTGATCCAGTATAATTTCCTGGACGAAAAAAACCAGGCCGGGACAGAAGGCTTGAGATACGCTGCCTCAAAAGCTCTGGGAGTTATCGTCATGGAACCTTTGCGCGGAGGCAAACTTGCAAATCCGGTACCTCCTGAAGTGCAGGAAATCTGGGATGGGGCACCGGTAAAACGTACGCCAGCTGAATGGGCTTTCCGATGGATCTGGAACCATCCGGAAGTTACAGTAGTGCTTTCAGGCATGAATGAGGAAGCACATATAGAAGAGAACCTGAGAATGGCAGGAGAAGCCTATCCAAGCTCCCTTTCCGATGCTGAATTGCAGATGGTAAGGGAAGCGGAACATAAATATAGGGAGCTTATGAAAACTGGCTGCACTGGCTGTCGATACTGCTCTCCCTGTCCTTCAGGAGTGGACATCGCGGGCTGTTTTGAGATTTACGATAATTTTTATCTGACTGGCAATGAGAAAGAAGCAAAACTCCAGTATGCAGCAAAACCGGGAGCAATAATAAGAGGTAATGTCACTGGTTATGCTTCCCAATGCATAGAATGCGGACAGTGCATTGAAAAATGTCCGCAACACCTGGATATTCCAACCCTCCTAAAAGCTGTTGCAGAGGAATTCGAAGGAAAAGATCACAAAAACTGGAAAATCCTGGCAAAAAAAGCGTTTGGGACAGCTTAAAATGACATAAAGGACTGCCAGATGTCCGGTCTGAAAACTTTCATTTAGAAAACTTTCATTAAGATGACTTAGTTAAGTTTGGAGCTCTCCTACACCATCAAGCTTTTTAACTACTTTAGCAGGGTATCCCAGAGCCAGGCTATTTGCGGATATATCATGAGTAACCACAGACCCAATACCTATTATGGAGTTTTCTCCAATTTCAACTCCCTGGGTAATTATACATCCAGGGTTTACGCAAACTCCACGTCCTATTCTTATGGGGTCAACGGTTCTTGGATATTCCTGTCTTGTGGTCAAGCTTCCTCTGGAATGTGCAGTTAATATGCAGCGGTCCCCGATTTCGGCATATTCTCCTACTGTAATCAATTCGGGATGTATCCTATCGAAAATTACATCGTAACCAATGTAAACATTCCCCCCTAAGTTTACACCTCGCATTCTATGCAATTTTGCTCTCCACGAAGGGACTGGAATATTTGAGGCAAGCCGTTCTAATATCCAGTTCTTAAAATATTTTACTCCGAAGAGGAATTTGTTATTGTGATAATAGTTAGAAACTTCATTAAAGGTTACTTTATCTCGATTAGATACTACAGCACTCATGGTAGTGACCCCATTTTTGAAAAATTGTTCACTTTCCATTAGTCTTCAACGGTTAAATATATTTCCTATAGTTAGCTCTGAACTATTCCGGTGGAACAATACTAATTTATGACTGCACATATACAGATTTTATATATCCACTAAGCTAATAATGATTGCATTAAATGAATCACCCTAGCTGAAGTGGACAGGATGAAACTACAAGACCTATCCACATATGCATCTATTGCTTCATCTTTTTTACCAATATTACTGCCATGAAAACTATTGCAAGTATCCAAATAGAGCTTATGAAAGGAGTACTTTTTGATATCTGAGTAGTGTTGAGTTCTCCTTCCTGCTTCCCAATTGTTGCTGTATTCTCTGCTTTTCTATCAGTAGCTGTCATATTTTCGGTAATATTCTCTTTCTGACTGCTTGTTATTTCTATTTTGTTTACAGTTTCTGTTTCATTTGTCTTATTCCCTGTCTGATCTGCTCCCTTCCATTTACCCTGAGCTTTAAGTTCATTAATTACTGCATCCCTATCTGATATCGAGTGTTTTCCCACAAAACCAACAGATACAATGAATTGCTGTTTATCTACGTCTTTATTCGTAGATAACTCGTCTTCATTAATAGATAACATGTCTTGATCTTTTAACATCAATAATACTGATTCATTCTGAATAAACACGGGTTGATCTTCAGTATTTACATTGGTTCCTATTTCGGTTCTCACTTTTATGGTCTTTTCAGGTAGAGGATTATATAGCCACTCATTAACTGTAATAGTAGCAATCGTATGATCGGTAGATACAATAATTCCGCTGACAGTACCGATAATTATGCGGTCAGAGTTGTTAACCTGGTACGGAATTTCGGCAGCATCGATTAGCACCGCAGCTTTTGTAAAATTCGGAGAAATAAAAACCAAAACAAATGTTAATAATAATATGGGAAACAAACTTTGAGTTTTCATTAAACTTCACCTGTTCTTCATTTTATATTCAGAACCTTAACTCCAACAAATTAGGGGTTAAGTATTATCACAAGCCGTATATCCAAAAGCAAGAGACATTTTGCAATTCACTGCAGATAAAATAATATGTCCCTTATTAGGGAATGTAAAAAACAAACTAAATTTTCATTTAAAGGCAAATGACGTTGAAAAATTATGATTTGGATTTATTTTTTCTATTGATGGCGAAGTTAAGATTTAAAATAATTTTTTAACTCTTGCTCCTGGTTAAGAGTTTTAGAAGGAGTGATTTCTTTATTCCTACTGCATCTTTAGGGCAAAGTTCGCGGCAGCAATAGCACTGGATACATTTTTCGTCATTTATTTTAAGTGCTTTTCCTGCTTCTTCTATTGCATGTGCTGAACAGTTCAACACGCATGCTTTACAAGATACACATATTAATGGGTCAATATATGGTTTCACAGTTAACTGCTTTCGCAGTACCCTCATTAGAAAAGGCGGCAGTAATGCAGTAACTCCACCTTCAGGACCTTTAAACCCGATCTTTACGTTTTCAACCGGTGTACCTGCAATTTCCGGATTTTCATTTCCAAAACCCCTGGCAAGTGCAGCTTTATTAGTGGGAACTTTTAAAGGATCAATTCCTATGAGTTTGGAGGCTATGATATCCAGGTTTACGCAATCAAAGCTTGCCAAAATTACGCCTGCAAAAATGGGAGTACCATTCGAAGGACCATTTCCCTCCATTCCGACCACACCATCCATAACTGCAAGATGGGGTTTCACAACCGAATATAAGTCAATAAGTGCCTCTCCAAATCGGTTTCGGTCTTCAAGGGCATGAGCTTGTTTTCTATATTTCTGAGGTAGTGTACCGAAAAAGTTTTTGACGGCTCCCGTATATAGTGTAAGTTCATGGGTTTTGAGCTTTGGAAGCGAGATTATTACATCTGCTTCGAGTACAGCCCTGGATATATACAGGCTTGAAAATTGCCAGCCTTCTGGAATATCCACTTTTGAATAGCCGTAAGTTTCGAAATTTCTTAACTCAATTTCGTATCTTGAGGCTACAGCTTCCATACCCGACACTCTGAGTGCCTGTGAAGTGGAAGTAGATCCCGGTCTGGTAATTCCGGCCCCATCACCTATAATCGGAATGCCTCCTAAATCCAAAACAAGTTCACACATTGCAGACACAACTGCCGGGTGAGTTGTTACTGCATCTTCAGGAGGGCGAATGGAAAGTAGATTCGGTTTTAGCAGTACATGATTGCCGGGGGATATGATAGTCTCAAGGCCACCTATCAGATCAAGAGACTCTTTTATGGCATTCTTTACATTTGAATAATCATTACAGCGAACAATAGAAACCCTGGTGTTCATAATCACACATTTTGAATAAAACGGAAATCAATGATTGTATTTGTTTTTGCTAGCAAAGCCATAAAACGCTAAATTGTAAATATTACGGCTTTGCCAACAAGCGTTTTTAAAGTATTTGTCATAAAAATTTCATCTGTTAAGATAATATACAGGCGGACTAGTCCTAATATATTCCGTAGTGTCTTTTACTTTGTTAATATGCCTGAAAGCATGCTCTATCTTATCTCTTGAGAGGCCTGTATTCTTTTCAATTACATTATGAGGTAAATTATGTTCCTGAGAATACAGTAGCTGATCAATAATGTGCATGGGCATGCGCCAGTAAAACTCTTCGTCGGTTGTGTAATGGCTCCATGTATCAGCACTTGGAGGGCGTTTCATAATTTCTTCATTGACTTTCAAGAATTTCCCCAGAGCATAGATCTGAGTCTTGTAACAATCCGCAAGCGGTTCAATATCTACACCTCCGTCTCCGTATTTTACATACTGACCGAGAAGCAGTTCAGTCTTATTGGTTGTTCCGCACACTACGTAGTTCATTGATTCTGCATACATGTATTGAATTAACATCCTGGACCGCTGTTTGACTCCCTGTAAACCGATTAATTCAAGATAGTCGTTTGCTTTTAACCTGTATTTTGCAACAGTTTCGCCATCTTTTATTAATCGAATATAAGGAACGTTTAAAAGCCCCTGGTTGAGGAAATCGGGCAGCACTAAAGATGTTTTGTGGATTTTCGGATCGTATTCGGGACATGTTCTCTTCATGAGCCTGTCCTTCTTTTCATAAATGTTAAGTGATTCCAGGATTGGGGAGATGGGCACCTCCTCATATGCAACACCCAGACTCTCACATATCTCAGCACCAAGGATTCTACTGGAAGGAGCTGATTCTTTTTCGGGAAGAAGTATACCAAATACATTCTCTTTTCCCAGTTCCTGTACGCATAGAGTAAGAGCCACAGCTGAATCGATACCTCCTGAAACTCCTAATACTGCTCCTTTTTTCTTGAAGCCCACTATATTATCTTTAATAAACTTCCTTAGATTTAGAGCCAAATCTCCTATATCCCGGTTCAATTCTTCTAAAATCTGTACGTTCAGTTCTTCCTTTACGTGCATAATTTTTTCCCCCTAAAATAATAAACTATTTATTTTAGTATAAATTGTACTGCCTTAAATTGTTTTAGCATTAAATAGTCGGTGACAACTTTTGATGTTCTTTTATATCCAATTTAAGCTTCTTTGCAGCTTCTTCTATCAATGGCTTTGACAGTTCCTGGTTAATCTTTTCAAATCCTTCTGCTCGAGGCATTTCCCCGCTTCTGACAAGCCCTGCTACATCAAAAGTATACGGATGGAACCCATACTTTTCAAAGTGATTGTAACATGCAAAAGAATTCAGTGTACAGTTGGTTGAATTACTGTCGTTGATGCCAGGCGGCTTCCATCCAATTCCCATTACTGTCTCTAACACTTTCTCTTCACTATAATCCCATAGGCATAGAGGATGCAGGATACTTGGAGCATTCTCTCCCATATTTTTAACAACTTCATTTTTTATAAGGAATGACTCCTCTTTATCATCGACGCCTATTTTCTGAAGCTGTTTCTCAAACAGGTCTCTGGACCAGCGTATAAAACCGGGTGAGAGGTCGATTATGGGGTTCGGGGATTGTCCGGCTGTAAAAGCAAAAACAATGAATGGAGCTCTATTGACAATAGCAAGTTCTATCAATTTCTGTTTGATAATAGTAATACAGACATTGCATATATCACTGGCTCTATATTTGGCAAATTTAGGAAAAGCATCGTAAGACTCAGCTGCTTTTCGGAAGGTATTGTATAATATGTCTTTTTCTATTGTCAGTTTAAAATAATCCGATTTAGTGACTTCGCACATCTTCTTTGCGTTTATTATTGCGCTTTCTGAAGTAAAACCATTATCGAACTGGACAGCCAGCACTTTAAGGGAAGGATATTCCTGTTTGAGTTTGTAAAGCGTGTACGAAGAATCCTTTCCCCCGGAAAGCGCATAGATAACGTCGTATTTACCCTTTCCACTTTGAGTTTTAAAAAACTCATTAATTTTTTTGAGATATTCGCTTTTTTGCTGTGAGGAAAGAGGAGCATACGTCTCACAGAAGTGGCAGAGTCCAGTTTCGTTATTAATATTTATACCTGGGATATCGGTACTGAGAATACACTTTTTACACACTAGTCTTGACATGTTTGTATTCCTCTATAATGGATCTATTGGATATTTTTCCATTCTCACTCAAAGGCAGATGATCTATGAGCAGTATCTCTCTTGGGCACAGGTAGCCTGGAAGGCTCTTCCGGCAGAAGGCAAATAGCTCGTCTACCTTAGTTTCTTCTGTAGGTATGACCAGGAGGCTGATAGCAGTGCCCATGAGTTCATGTGACACGGGCACAACAAAAACCTTGGAGACCTTATTGTTCTCTTCAAGATGCCTTTCAATTTCTCTCGGATTTACACGGTGATCGCCAATTTTAATTAGATCATCCTTACGCCCCAGTAGTCTGATATATCCATCAGGCAATTTTTGTGCAAGGTCTCCCGTATAAAGCCACCCGTCTATTATCTTCTTATGAGTAGCAATATCGTCATCCAGATAACCTAGCATAATATTGTCCCCTCTGGCAACCAGTTCACCTGTGATATTCGGCTCTACAGGTCTACACTCGGAATCGAAGACATCCAATGTAACTCCGGGAATTGCCTTTCCTATTGTGTCAATGAATTTATCCACATCCTCGGTAGGTATGTACGCAAGCCGGGCTGTTGCTTCGGTCTGCCCATACATTGGTAGAATTTTCAGATTAGGGGCTAACCTGAGGATCTCTTTAACAATTCCTTTATCCATGCCTCCACCTGCTGATGCAGCAGTTCTGACATTAATAAAAGCTTCTTCGAATCTATCCGGATACCGCAGAAGTATTCGATATGTGCTGGGCACTCCGTAAAAAATAGATACTCCTGATCCTACCAGATTGAAGACCGAGTTAACAAAGTTCATGCTTCCTATACTAACCGAGCCTCCCGCCATAATATGAGAATTGATTATGGAATTTCCAAAAGCGTGATGGGGAGATATAGCCAATGCTGCTTTATCATTTGAATTTATGCCAAGTATTTCTATTATTGATTCTGCATTTGCTACCAGGTTTATGTCACTTAGCATAGCCCCTTTTGGAGTACCTGTCGTGCCTGAAGTATACATAACCAGCCGCAATTTCGGGTTATTGAACTCAGTTTCAATACTCTTACGCAGGGTTTTTAATGAAGAATCATTGGAAACAACTATCACTGTTTTAAAATGCTCAAAAAAACTCTCCCCAAATCTTGAGTACTGGGTATCTGTTGTAATGATGTTCGTGACATTAGCAGCATCAAGGATCAGTTCAAGACTAAACTTCGGAAATTCTATTGGCAGAGGAATTGCGATGTTAGCAGACCTGTATACAGCCATGAGCAATTTTACATATAAAATACCTGATTCTGCCAGTATTGCAAATCTACAATGTTTAAAATCCATTAGTGGCAAAGCAATGATACTTACATCCTTGTCAAGACAACCATAGGTAATCGAATTTTTGCCCTCTTCAAGAGCAATATTTTGAGGAGTTTTCCTGGCGTATTCAGTGATATACGCATCAATTTGCATTTTTTTCACTTCGCCAGCCTGTTTATCATATTGGTAATTCCCTGGAGCGAGTCAAAATTTTCTGGTGTCAACATCTCTTCAGGAATTTCAATAGAATATTTCTCACTGATATAGTCCATAAGTTCAAGCAAACCAATGGAATCTATGATCCCATTCTGAGTAAGGGAATCAGTATCGTCCAATTGGGTATTCTTGTCCATAAAAGAGTTAGCTTTCAAATAATCTACGATAACATTTTTTATCTGTTCCATATGTCATATCCCCTTTGCTTTCTTTCTTTGGCGTCGATTGTGAATAATACACCTCTGCTCCTTGCAGTCTGAAAGCCCATGTTAATTATGGGGTGTAACTATATAAATAATTTTAGGTATTTTCCTTTAGAAATATTAATAATTAATGATAAATAAGGCTAAAGGAGAGCTTATATGATGTAGAAGAAAGCTGTAAAAACTACATAACTTTTAATTGATATGCACACATTAAAGTACCGAAAAAACTGAGTTTGTTCGTATTCTCATATAAGTATTCTTAAATCTCTAAATCAGAAGCCTCTATTTTTTGAAGATAACTTATATTGATGTCAAGAGGTTTCGCATCAGTAATGATCGAAAGTATGTAGCTGTCATTTAAAATATGGCTTGATGAGTGAATGTTACTAAGATCCAGTTCTTTATTGATGCAGGATATAATACTCTTATATGAAAACTTACTGTAGGCTTCTTTGAGAGTAAACAAAATCAAAAGATCCGGACATTTATTCAAACAGTTATTTTTTAAAACTTGTCTATTTAATTATTTAGAAAACTTCACTGTGGAAAATGGTTTTATGAGCTCTATGTCTATGCCGACATCAATTTTCGAGATGGCAAGTGTTACAATTTTTCCGGTATAAGAGATACATATATGTAATTCTTCATGGTCCCTTACGTGAACTCTTCCATATTCATCTTTATAGGTACTTATTTTGGAGATGGATTGTCCTTCAAGCAAATAAAAAAGAATTGATTTTAAAACTGTCCTGGAGACAAGATATCTTTCTCGAAAATAGCTTGTTTTTAGTTTATTCAGTTCTTTCTTTTCGTTGTCGTCAAGATATTCGCTGCCAGAAGTATAACTGTTTAAGCCAAACAGTAAGATAAGAATATCTTTTTGCTCCCATAGAGAGGGGATATCCTTCAGAAGAATTGAAGAGGGCAAAACAATGTCTGAAATATACATGCGTTCACAGCCCATTTATTAAAATTAACCTTTATATATAAGATAATGATAAGAATTTATAAAGTATTGAAAGTTGCGGTCTTTGAAAATTGTGACCGAATAACTACTTCCTAGATTTATCATATATATAATGTTTATACTATAACATGAATATATTAAAAAAAGTAATCCTAAAATATATAAACGATAAGGATATAGGGTATTCGATTCTTAGCACACCTTGGTTAGGTTGCAAACTCAGGAATCAAAATCAAAATACTATAAATCTGAAGATTTAATATTAAATATCATTAACTGAGGTGTCATAAACTGCAGACTGCGGAAGAAAGGGTAAGAGCGAGATTAGTAAAGTATCTCGGCCGGGATGAAAGCGGGGTACGCAAGGTTGTGCTCAATCTCTTCCTGACCGGAGACAAGTTCACAACCGGTGAAGTTTATGACTTCCTCGATAAAGGGAACTTCGAGGTAAGCTATCGGGGAGTGTCAGCTATGGTCGGACTTATGAATACAAGGCTCGGAATCCTGAGTATAAATGTAACCGGGGACCATAATGTATATTCTCTAAAAGAGAATTATAGAAACATAGTCGGCTCTGTGCTGGAGAACTACTGATTTAAATGCTACGCTGATCATACTTTTTTTAAAGTGTCCAGAAAACCAAAATCCGTCTATAAAACATAAAATTTTCAATAAAAATCTGTCTATAAAAAATAAAATTTTCAATAAAAATAAAAGTCTCTATATTCTTCTCTTTTATAAGTCTCGAATCAGATCCGAAGTTTTTAACTCCCAATCCATCTTTAATCATAAACTCTTTTTAACTCCTTTAACTCCTTTATTAGTGCTAAATGAATAGTCTAGTGCCAATATATCTTTAGGTTCTGCAAATGAGTTTCATTAATCCATAAACAAAAAAAATTTGATCAAATGGTGAATTTAATGGAGTATGAATTGTTCCCCCTCTCTTCAAGCGACAGGGAAGAAGTAATCGATATTTTCAATTACTATGTCGAAAATAGTTTTGCAGCTTATCCAGAAAGGAAAGTCCCTTATGAATTTTTTGACCTATTCCTCCAATCTACAGTCGGAAATCCGACAGCTGTTGCAAAGAATAAAAGCAAGACCATTCTAGGTTTCGGGATGCTGAAGCCTC
>JAUPKV010000464.1 GCA_030837265.1 Methanobacteriota archaeon | reverse complement strand
CGATATCGCTCCAGACCATCTCGCTAATTCCGGGGAATCTGTGGACAGGCTCAAAGGAGACTTTTACTTTCAGACTTTTTGCAAGCAAAATAAGAGTTTCAATATCGTCCAGGTTTTTTCCCGTAAGTACGCAGTTCATAAGGATAGGGTTCTTCAGGTTCTGGAATTTCCTGACCTCAATGGCTTTTTCGATACCTTTTAACAGGGTTTCGAAGTCCATTTGCCGGATTTCCTTATAACTCTTTATTCCGTCCACGGAAACCGAAAGGTAATCTACGTTTACCAGTTCCTCAGCCCTCTCATAGAGCAGTTTTCCATTCGTGACCATCGAAGTTATCATCCCGAGCTCTTTAGCGTAAGCCATAATCTGGGGGAGATCTTTTCTGAGCAGGGGCTCCACAGTCCAGGCATTATAGACCCCAACCCCAAACTCCTTTGCATTATCGAGGAGTTTGAATATCTCTTCTTTTTCCGGTTCTTCTCCTATTTTCTTCCAGCAATCGCAAAAACTACAGCTCATATTACAGCGTGCGTTTACTGCATGGGAAAGGATGAAAGGACGTTTACGGACACGAATTTGCCAGAGCGCCCTTGAAGCGAGAATGGGATCAAATCGGGACATAAGAATCTCTTATCCATTATTTTTAAAAAGAACACTTAATATTCATTAGCTTTTTCTATTATAACCTTTTTGCAGCAAATATACACTTATTCAAATTTTATATTGTGCTTGGCCTGCTAATAACTAAATCAGTTCACATTCTGTTTGTAGAAAAAGTAACAGTCGATTTTATTTTTTTACATTTTTAAGAAGCTTACTTAACGAAAGCACTTCATCAGGCAAAATAGATCCATAACTAGAAAAACAGAAGAAGCAGGTATAAACCTGCTAAAAACCCTTATAAGAATAAGGGTTGAATAAAATTCTTTTTGTCTAAATCAATTTTTATACGATTACCCGAAGAGAGCACCGAGACCGGCCATTCCGTCTTCTTCAGAGGTGTCTTCTTCCTCTTCCACTTCTTCAGCAGGAGCTGGAGCTTCGGCTGCCGGACCTGCGGCTGCAGGGGCTGCTGCGGCTGCAGGAGCTGCGAATGCGGCTTTTGAGATTGCTTCTTCGATGTTGACGCCTTCAAGGGCTGCAACAAGGGCTTTTACCCTGGATTCGTTGACTTCTATACCTGCTGCCTTGAGAACGGCAGTGATTGCATCTTCAGTAATTGGTTTTCCAGCATTGTGCAATAAGAGAGCTGCATATATATATTCCATTTTAATCACCTTAACTTTATTATCGTGAAATTTTTATCCGAAGAGGGCGCCGAGTCCGGCCATTCCGTCTTCTTCAGAGGTATCTTCTTCCTCTTCCTTTTCTTCTTCCTTTTCTTCTTCCTTTTTCTCGGTTGGTGCGGCTACTGAGGCTGCAGCTGCGCTTGCTTGCGCCCCGAGAGCTTCCCTCAGTTCATCATCTACTGCATTTGCATCCTTATCTGCGGCTATGGACGCAACGGATGTCATTTGAACATAGGCTTTTGCCAGCAGAGAATCCATAACTCCTGTATCAAATATAACTGCATTGACACCGAGGTTCTTTGCTTCTGCAAAGGCTTTTGCCAGCAGAGTACCCATTGTTGCACTTGTTGGGTATGCAGAGTTGATAGCCAGATTGAAAGCGTTCTGAGCTGCTCTGATAATATCAGAGAGGTACTTGCTTTCATCAATCGCAAGGAGCTCAGGCTCGTAAATAGTCCCTTCGTCATAGGCAGCTCTGAGATCAAGCCCTATAATAAGAGGGTATATCTCCAGCTTTGAGAGCATGGTTGCAAGTTTCTGCGGGACTGCCTGACCAGCTTGACAGACAACCTTTGTTTCCCTAATCGCCACTTTCCCGGCTTCTATTGAAGCGGGTATCCCTGCGCTCTGGAGATCACCAAGTATTGGACCAGGCGGAAAACTGGTAGGCCCCTTCTGAACCGTTATATCTACAGGAGCAATTGCCCCTCCTCTGATAGCAGATGGGGTCTTTGTCTGTTCAAGTACTTTGTAAAGCTTGAAGGGACTTTCATTAGTAAATACAAGAGCAGTCTGTTTGTCAAGGTAGTCGTTCATCCCGGGAACGTTTTCTCCGAGCTGGTTTAAGGCCCGCTCTATGAGGGTGTTCCTGGAAACTTTTATCACTGCAACATCTTTAAGGTCCCTGCGAATTTTCTGGATCTTGGTTGCGATGATGCCCTCAATTCCTACCATTGCAAAGACTTTGTGAGATTGGATGAGTTTTTTAATGTTATCGATCTCATCCTGTTTCCACTGTGGGACATGTTCAGCGTGATGCACTTCTGCTGCCATTTACATCACCCTCTCTGATTTTCCCATTGTTGTCGTGACATAGACTGACCTGAGATTATGCTTGCCCTTATCCAGAACACGTTCCAGCCTGGCTACAATAGTCTCAATGTTCTCGGCAAGGTCGTCAGGATTCATATTTCTTCTGCCTATGGGCACATGGAAAGTAAGCCTATCTTTTGACCTGAGCCTGACCGCACTTTGCTTGCTCTGGATCAGTTCGCCTACATCTCTGTTAGGCAAGAGTGGAATAGGCATTTTCCCTCTGGGTCCGAGAACAATACCAAGGTTCTTACCGATTGTCGGCATGAACTGGGTTTCTGCTATAAAAAGGTCACATTCGTTTGCAAGAGTCCGGGCTTTATTCTTGTCAGCCGCCAGTTCATCGAGCTCAACTTCAGAAATAACATATGCAGCACCGGCAGCTTTTGCCTTCAGGCCCACATCGCCTTTTGCAAAAACACCGATCTTCAGTTCTTTTCCAAGCCCGCGCGGAAGAATTACTTCTTCATCGACTCTATTCTTCGGTTGGTTCATGTCAAGATTTTTTAAGTTAATCGCCAAATCTACGCTTTCAGAAAAGTTGCGCTTTGGAGATTCCTCAAGTACCTTCTTGACAGCTTCCAGTACAGTTTTTTCTACCATCATGTTCCTCCCCGTAGTGTTGGATCTAACCTGTCCAAGCAGCCTTTTCGGCTTACTACGGTTGGCTTTAGGGCTCCCAATTCGGATGCTATTAATCAATTAGCAAGCCGCTAATAACTTTTTAATTCCTCGGTAAAACCGTATTTAAGGTTTCTGAGCTATTGGCGGTATCCGATTTAAAACTATTGGTGTGTAATTGGTATATTTACCTGGTTCAAAGAAAGGATAAGGAAGGCTTACCATTTCTCACCGACAAGCACATCATCGAACTTGCCTTCATCAAGTGCCTTCTGGCTGTCCTTTGCCTTAACGCCTTCAACGTTCACACCCATAGGGACACAGGTGCCCATTACCTCTTTCATTGTTGATTTAAGATCGTAGGAGAGCACATCTTCCTTTTTCATGTGGGCAATCGTTATTACCTGCTGGATACTGAGATTTCCAACAACTTCGCTCCCCGCATTGCCGGATCCTTTTTGTATCCCCAACTCTTTCATGATCAGGGATGCAGTCGGCGGCGTGCCTACTTCGATCTCTACATTTTTCTTATCGTCAACTATTATTTTTACAGGAACCTGCATTCCATTATAGTCCCTGGTTTTTTCATTGATCTTTTCTACAACTTCTTTGATATTAATTCCGAGTGGACCAAGCGCCGGACCTAATGGTGGTCCAGGACTAGCTTTTCCTCCCGAAACAAGTGCTTCTACAATACTTGTCATCTAAGTTTCACCGATTTCAATAAATATAAGGTTTGCAGATCTCTTTACATTCACCAGTTAATGGTGATTTATTTGCTATTTCACTGATATCCATAGCTTTTTCGGTAATTCCTCATGCAATATATAAGATTTAGTCATTTTCTTTTTTGAGTACCCTGACAGTATCGCCGCGAATAGTAATCGGAATCGGAACAACAGCATCAAAGAGTTCCACGGTAATTTCTTCGTGCCCTTCATCGACTCTTTTTACCCGGGCTTTCTCCCCTTTGAAGGGTCCTGAAGTGACCTCAATTATAGCTCCTTCCTTGATACCGGTTACTATCGGTTTAGGCTTAAGGAAGTGCTCAATCTCAGAAACTGAAGAGCTTCCCTTTACAAGGGCCCGCGCATGGGGAATAGTTTGAATTGCCAGTTCCACAATTCCAGGCCTGGGGGCCTCAACAAGGACGTATCCTTTTAGCTCATCAGGAGCTAGAATTGCCCTTATGTCCAGTCTTTCCTTTTTGGCAATTCTTGCAAGAGTTGTTGCAACCGATCTTTCCTGGTTTGCAGTGGTTTTGATTACAAATATAAGGGAATCCTCACTCATTTGGCCACCCACTGGGGTTATGTGTTAACAATAAATGTATAATAAACCCCATCTGGTAAAAAGCTTTAAGCCTTCAGGAAAGCCTGGGGCAACATAGTTAACAATACATATATAACAAACCCTATTGCCCCCACAGCCAGAATGCCGACACCCGCAACTTTCGCGATGGTCAAGAACTCTTCCCTGGACGGTTTTTTTGTAAGTTTCAGGACCCTAAGGTGTGCCCTAAGTACCTGACCAATACTTTCTACAGTTATTTTCGATTCCAACGGGGATTCAACCAATAAAATCACATCCAGGTTTTCTAAACCTATTTATCTAACTTTGTAGATTTTCGCTTGCGGCTTTTCCTATATATGTGTTCCAAATTTTCTTTTTACTCAAAAAAATGGAATTATCCTTGAGGAAGGACCGAGCGGGTTATATTATCAATTACTATTATATGAAGATATCACTGGTAAAGATTTGGTATAAAAATAGTTTTCGATTGGATCCATTTCAATTCCCGACTCGTACTTAAAATAGAGGAAAACCGCATTTTTTAGTCCAATCGAATATTTTAATATAGAACCTTGCTAATTGTAATTAATTATTCCACAAAATCAATACCATATTTAAACGTGATATTCTTATGGTTTCCTTGACCATAGATCTGAGCAGACGTCACCCCTGTAACCACAATCATAGTACGAACAGTCTGTTCCAGTTCAGGGTCAATCTGGGCACCCCAGATAAGGCGTGCATTGCTGTCTATCCGATTGTAGACTTCCTGAACAACACTCTCAGCTTCGGAGATTGTCATATCAGGACCACCTACCACATTTACCAGAGCAGAGGTAGCACCTGAGATATCTACGTCCAGAAGCGGACTGCGCAAGGCTTTTTGTACCGATTCGACAGCTTTATTTTCACCATCGGATTCGCCAAGCCCGATCATTGCAACTCCACCGTTTTGCATTACGGTTCTGATATCAGCGAAATCAAGGTTTACAAGCCCGGGTTTCGTTATCAGTTCAGTTATGCCCTTTACGGCTCTCATAAGGACTTCATCTGAGACTTTAAACGCTGCTTGAAGCGGGAGTCGCGGAACTACTTCGATTAATTTGTCGTTTGGGACTACTATTACCGTATCTGCTACATCTCTGAGGCGTTCAAGGCCTGCTTCGGCATTAGTCCTTCGAACATGACCTTCCACACTGAATGGCAGAGTTACTACTGCAATCGTAAGGGCTCCTGCGTCCCTTGCAGCCTCAGCGACTATCGGCGCCGATCCTGTTCCGGTTCCTCCACCAAGACCTGCAGTGATAAAAACCATATCAGCGCCTTCCACAACCCTGTTAAGCTCATCAATGCTCTCGATTGCAGCATCTTCTCCAATCTGGGGGAGGCTGCCGGCTCCAAGTCCGCGGGTTTTCTTTCTCCCAATAAGGATCTTTTTGCCGGAGCGAATGTGAAGAAGGTGCTGGGCATCAGTGTTTATGGCAACAAGGTCTGCCCCCTGAATACCTTCACCCATCATGCGCTGAATACTGTTCGAGCCTCCGCCTCCGCAACCCACTACTTTGATGGTTGTTTTAAGGCTTCTGAGGATTTCCTCAAGTTCTGCATCCGTGTCTGAATCGAAATTAGAGTAATCTGAGTCTGAATAGTCTCCCCGCCTGGCGCGTCCCTCCAGGGCAGATCGAGCAAGGGCTTCTTCCACAATGGATCTCATGCTGCTGTTTTCCTCCATTTAAAGGGGTAGATTTAACTGATGAATTGAAGAACAAATTTATTTTAAGAGGGGAACATAAGTATTTAAATCATCACATATACGATTTCCAATTTAATAGTTTTCCTCTTTAGCCTCAGGTCTTCGATCCTCGTTGTTCCTATGATCTGCTTTTTTTCCTCAGGCTTTTATCTTTTTTAATTTTATTACTTAAAAAGTTTATTTTTTATTTTTGAAGCCGTTCCTGTATTTTTACTTTTCCTTTTATTTTAGTTTTTCTCTGAATTTCCGTTCATATACGTACGGTTATGCCTTTCCTCTGGATTCACCTAAAATGATACCTGTTGCAATTAAATGGGCAACTCTCAAAGGTTCAGGAATGTTACTTCTTATTGAAGTAAGTCGAATTATTTTATGCACAATTTCCAGATTTATCCCAGCTTTCTGGACATATATGGAACTTTTTTCATTCTCCCCGGCTATCTCTTCTATTTTCCCAGCCTTTTGTATTATGGTCCAGCGTTCACTCCCATCCGGGAAATATTTCAGAGCAGCTTTGATTTTCTCAAAATCGGGCTTTGATCTCATGACTACAATTACCGGAATTCCGGTTTGCCCGTAGATCTCATTTATGTCGACGACGTTGAAGCCGGCATAAGTGATTCCATCGAGCATAACTGCTCTTATCTGGCCACAATGTTTGCTCCTGAGAATCATATTGATGATTACGTCAGTCGCGTCAACTCCATCCTTCGTGACATCCGAACGAAGGACTCCATCCATCCAGTCCGCGCCTCTAAAAACAGTCCCCACTATCATAACTTTTTCATTTAAAAGTGCAGAATCATCTATACCCAGAATTCTTATCTCGCGTTTGATATGAAAATTTAAACTCACAGGTACCTTTATGTATGATTTGCAAAAATAGTTTGTCGATACTGTTATTTAAGAAGCCCTTTCAGGCTTCTTACGGTTTACTTAAAATTACACAAACATGGTGGTTTCAGGAAGGCTAGCAGGCATCATTTTCTGCGTATCTGCTGCTACTGACACCTTACCTGCCGCTTCAAGGAAATCTTCCATTTCAACAAATTCTTTATCTTTCCTTACAGCGAACATACCTGCTTCGGTGGCGATAGCTTTAAGGTCTGCCCCACTCATTCCTTCCGTAATTTTTGAAAGTTTCCTGAAGTCAATATCTCCCGCAAGGGCCATTTTTTCACAATGAATTTCCAGAATCTTTCGTCTGGCTTCTATGCCGGGCATAGGAACATGGACTAGCCTGTCAAAACGACCCGGCCTGAGAATTGCAGGGTCGAGGACATCCGGACGATTTGTTGCTGCAATAATCCGGATATTTTTCCTTTTGTCAAAGCCATCCATCTCTGCAAGAAGCTGCATCAATGTCCTCTGGACCTCGCGGTCAGCACCGGTAGTCTCATTCAAACGTCTTGCAGCAATCGAATCCAGTTCATCGATGAAGAGAATACTCGGGGCTTTTTTTCGGGCCATCTCGAATATTTCCCTTACAAGTTTTGAACCATCTCCAATGTACTTTTGTACAAGTTCAGAGCCTACAACCCTTATAAAGGTCGCATTGGTCCTGTGGGCCACAGCTTTTGCAAGCAGAGTTTTTCCTGTCCCCGGAAGTCCGTAAAGAAGTACTCCCTTGGGAGGTTCAATCCCGATGCGTGCAAATCGTTCAGGCTCAATAAGAGGAAGTTCAACTGCTTCCTGAAGTTCCTGAATTTGCTCGTCCAGACCACCTATCTGGTCGTAGTCGACTTCTATGCTTTCGAGAACTTCCATCGCAGCTACAAAAGGTTCTTCCGTCGAAGGAATAACCTCAGCAATGGCAAGTGTATGCTGGTTTAAGGCAACCTTTGCCCCTGGCAGCAACTTTTTCTCATCTATGTATTGTGAGACATTAACGAGAAACTGAGGCCCATTGCTACTTCGTACGATTATCCTGTCGTTCTTAATTACATCAATAACCGTACCGATTATAAGCGGCGATGTCTTCATCCGATCAAGTTCGGACTGCAGCTTTCGTATTTCCCTTTCGTATTTGATCTTTTGGTTTTCCAAATAACGCTTTTCGGACTCTATCTGGCTACACTGCTCTTCCAGAAAACTGTTGCGGCTCTCAAGTTGCCTCATTCGGTCCTGGACGCTTTCAGTCAAATCCCCCAGCTCTCCAGGCTCGATTCCGTCATACACAGATCCGGACTTAACAAGGTGACTGCGCATGCTTTCATCCTTACTTTTGGTACTTTCCGTCATGGAGCTCCGAATAATATTTAAGTTCATACCGTATATAGCGTTTTCGAAGTGATTATTATGCAATGCGAAATATGTGGTGCAGAAATTCACGGAAAGCCTTTATGCATTACAATCGATAGCAGTGAACTCCAGGTCTGCCAGAAGTGTGCCCCGTATGGTAAACCCGTTGATAAGCGAACTCCCATCTCAAGGAAAATTTCTCCCGTAGTTCGTCCGGTAGCACACACTGAAAAGAGGCCAAAAAAGGATTTTTTTGACATTCTGAAAGATGAACTCCTGGAAAACTATGTTCAGATTATCAAGGATGCCAGAGAAGCAAAAAGCTGGTCTCAGGAAGATCTGGCAGAAAATATCAAGGAAAAGGCAACTCTGATCAAAAAGATAGAACGCAGCGAAATCGTGCCAGAGGATTCCGTTAGAAAGAAACTGGAACACGCCCTCAATATTAAACTTACAGAGCGTGTGGATAAATCAGGGCATGAAGCCTCTCATTTAAAGAAAGACACTACCCTTGGAGATATAGTGAAAATCAAGCGAAAGTAACTCCCAAGAAAAAATAAACTTCAATGAAAACAAACGTTAACGAAAGAATGCTTTAATTGCAAACTTCAGTCGGCAGCAACAAATAATTCCCGGCAAGTTTTCCCACAAGGAAGAATGAAGTCAGATCTGAAGGTTCTTCCTTTATTTTTCCCTCTCATCATTAAAATACCTGCATTAAATACCTGCATTTACATTACTTTTTTTACCCATACTGCTTACATCAGTTCGATTTCTATATCATAGACCATTTCGGGATTATCTTTGTGGATGGCCCAGAAGGGCTCTTCTCCATACGCCTCTATCAGTTTTAGAGTTCTTTTAGGAATTGTTTTCGGACCAAGTACTGCTCCCGGCCTATCAATATCGTCGATATAATCCGTCTCCATCATGAAACGCGCCCCTTCTTCAAGCGCCTGTTCAATCGCCCCTTTTACGCATATAACTCCGGGAAATAGACCTAATTCTTCACAGACTCTTACAAGGGGAGGAGAATAATGCTTGACTACCTTATGCATTTTAATTCCTGCTCGCCTTGCCCTTTCGGCTAAATCCTTAAGCTCAGGTTCCCCCACGCTTTCCGTATGAAGCTGAACTGCACAGTCCTGTTCTTTTCCCAGAGAAAAAGCGTATTCCATAATATCATTCGATGCTGCCCAAATTTCCGGATCTACAGGATAATGAGGGCGTCCAGACTTTATCCCTACAGCAAGGCCTTTTTCCACGTACCCTGCAGCAATCTCGAGGCCACTCTTCATGATTTCCGTAGCTTCTTGCAGTTCCATATACTCAGTAAGTTTTGAGATCTCCGCCGGGTGAACTCCGAGCACCGGGAAGGCCCCAACCCCCGTTTCTTTTATTTTCGATGCAATTTCGACTGTTTCATCAAAGACGCTGAAGTAATCCTCAGGCTTTTTGACAGTTACCCCGAGAGACCAGCTGGGTTTGCTGACCAGAACAATATGTGTTCCTCCGGCATTCTTAAATTCCTTTACTGCTTCCAGCCCCCTGGCTCTGAGGTCTATATGCATATGGTTATCGGTAATTGGAATTTGTGCAGGCATTTCAATTCCTCGAAAACTTATGGAATATCTTAATTTGATTTGATATACTAATAACATTAATTACCCAAAACTTGAAATATATAGCCTTACGTTAGTACGCGGGAAGATTGAATCATTCTTACTATATTTTCAAAAAGTCCCCTTTTTAGCTTTTCAATCGCTACGGCTCTTTTGAACACGAACCTTGAAACCGGTGATAATATGACTAAAACCGCAGCAGTAATTAAAGGTGATGGGGTAGGCCCAGAACTTGTAGATGCTATGCTTAAAGTTACAGAAGCAGCTGGCACGGATATAGAATTTGTGATGTGTGAGGCAGGAGCGACCTGGTGGGAGCAGCATGGAGGGAACTCCTTGATCCCCAATGAAACCTGGGAACTCCTTGACAGTTCAGATGCCTGTTTTAAGGGTCCGACAACCACTCCCGGTGGTATAGGGTCCCCCAGAAGTGTAGCTGTATCCATCAGGAGAAAATACGACCTCTATGCTAACGTCAGACCAATCAAGACCTTCCCTAATTCAAGCGCACCCCTCGGAGAAGTGGAAATGGTCTGTGTGCGTGAAGGTACAGAAGGACTTTACATTGGAGAAGAAATCCAGCTTACTGAAGATGTTTCGATCGCAATACGGAAGATTACGCGCACTGCCTCCCGCAAAATTGCCACTTATGCTTTTGAGGAAGCAAAGAGACGAGGCTATGACACTGTTGTGCCCATTCATAAAAGCAATATCCTGAAGCTGACCTGCGGCTCGTTCTTAGAAGAGGTGGAAAAAGCAGGGCAAAATTATCCGGGAATCGAGATCTGGCCGTATCACATTGACAACATTGCCCAACAGCTGATTAAAAACCCCCAGATCTTCAATAAAAAAATTCTCCTTTCCACAAACCTTTTTATGGACGTCATCAGCGAAGAATGCTCAGCCCTGGTAGGCAGTATAGGGCTCATTTACTCTGCAAATATTGGTGATTCATTTGCAATGTTTGAACCAGCTCACGGTTCGGCTCCGAAGTACGCAGGTATGGATAAAGTAAACCCTGTGGCAACTGTACTTGCAGGAGCCTGGATGCTTGATTATCTAGGCGAAAAAGAGAAATCCGAAGCCATATTCAAAGCTACGGAGCGTGTGATTTCCGAAGGCAAATATGTGACTTATGATCTCGGAGGTAGCGCAACCCTCAGTCAGATGGCGGGCGAGATTGCAAAATATACAGTAGATATTCTTAAATAAATAAAATAAATAAAATAAATAAAATAAATAAAATAGATAGACCAGAAAGGAAGGGTTTCCTAAGATTTAAGGTACCTTCCTTTCTTCAATTATAAATCGAAAATTTCCTTGGTTTTTCTTTCCTTATTTTTGTCACTTTTTTCTTCATTAAGCTCTGCTATTCTTCCTCGATGCTTCAATTTTCCCCTACCGGCATATGTTGGGTTGAAAATAGGTTCATAGAGGAAATACTTTTCTACATACGCAAGCATTTCTTCATCCGAAATACAGGAAACTCTTTCCTCATTATCATAGAGCTTCTGGATTTCTTTCTGAATCCTAAGTAGTCTGCTATCGTCTTTCTCAACTATGGCTTCAACATCAAGGAGATCGTTTAAGGTTTCCTGAACTTTATATCGTATGACTTCCAGACCCGACGAGTCTCCTATAAGCAGGAACCGCTTTCCACCTACGAGTTCCGGGGGATAGGGTTCATAATTGAAAGGATCTTTTAAAACTCCAGCTGCATGAATTCCGGATTCGTGAGCGAAAATATTTTTCCCAACCACCGCTTTATTTCTTGGAACCCGGAGTCCTAACTCTTTTTCCATGAATTCTGCAAAGCGGGTAACGGACTCAAGATTGTATTTATTGAAACCTTCCACCCTATCTACAAGGAATAGCAGAATTTTTTCCATCTCACTGTTCCCTGCACGTTCTCCTATTCCAAGGAAAGTTACGCTGGTCCAGTTTGCCCCATGCCAATAACCAGCAATAGAACTTGCTGAGCCAAACCCGTAATCGTCATGGATGTGAGTTTCTATATTTTTCACACCTAAATCCTTTTTAAGATACTGAACGATTCTAGGAATCCCATAAGGCTCGTCAATATCCATAAAAGGCATTCCATAACCGACGGTATCGCAGACTCTGATTATACAGTCAGGATCAATTTCAATAAGCTTCTCTACTAATGGGAACACAAAACCATAATTATCAGCTCTCGTCATGTCTTCCAGATGCGCCCGCGTTCGCAGTCCATGGTCCACAGCATACTGAAGAGCATCCAGATATTTCTCTTCAGCCTCTTGCCTACCTGAGAGTCGCATCTTGGAAAAAATATGTGTATCTGATACAGACATCAGGATACCTGTTTCTTTAAGCGCGTCAACCTCCAGAATCTTATCTATATCTGCCCTCGAAGCCCTTGCCCAGCCTGTAATCTCAGGGCACTCGTACCCTATATCCAACATCTGCTCCACAGCATCTCTGTCTCTTTTATTGAATACAAAAGCTTCGAGTTTTTCAATCCCGATCTCGTGCAGGTATTCATAGATTTGAAGCTTGTGTTCCCTGCTCAAAACGATCCCTGGCATCTGGGAGCCATCCCTGATAGTACTGTCACTTATGAATACTTCGTTTCCATAAGGCAGCTTCAGTTTAGGCAGATCCTCATAAGATTCATAAATTTTCATTTATATTTCCTCCTTTTTTCGGGCTGAGGCCTCGCGTCGAGGATGCGGGCTTTACATAAAGATCATGTGAAAAATATATTTTAAAATATTAAATTGGAGAGCCAATTCTGAATATATTAAATTCGAGAGCTAATAATAATCAAGAAGTTTAGCTTCCTGTTAAAAATTCATTTTGGAGAAGCATTTATTGTTTTTCTCCATAGTGACAGCTAACTTCATTTGAAATGATAAGCTATTTTATATGCTGTTATAGTTAAAATGTCTTTCTTCAAAACACGGTTTGTTTCACTACAGAAAGCTTAGTAAATCTCACTTTTTGGCAAGTTACTAATAATCGACAAAAGGCTCCTTTTTTCTCACTCTGTTTGCCCATACATAAACTTTACTTTCCTATCAATTCTCTCTTACCGATAATAAGGTATATCTATAACAAATTATATTTATATTCGGGTTGATCTAAAAACCTCAAAGGGTTGATCTAAAAACTTCTAATCTATTACGGTCTTTATATCTGCTTTACAAAATTGGTATTT
>JAUPKV010000463.1 GCA_030837265.1 Methanobacteriota archaeon | reverse complement strand
GAAATGGTCGCTTATATCTTATTAAAAGAAATTGCTGCATGAACTTGCGAGGGTAATTTAATTGTTATTAGCTTCTTAATCTATGTCTTAGATAAAATAGGTTCTGAAATATTTTAGGATACTAACAGATAAATTCGTTTAAATCCTTTCTGTGACCCCAGACATCTCCTTCTATTAGCTTGATTCTCTGCATCTCAAGGAATATATCAATTGATTTTGAAACAGTACGTTTGTAAGACTGAGGTAGCTGAATTACCTCAACTTTCGGGCAGGTTTCTACAAGTCCAAATATATCTTTGTTCGAAGGTCGAAAAGCCAGGTGAACTATGCGTTCATTCGGATTGAGAGTGATGATCTCCTCTCTAGAACTAACTACTCTAATTTTCATATTTTTTCCCCCACTTAAAATTTTTACTTTTTAAACAAATATAATGTTTTACTTGATATAAATATTTATCTCAATGAACTAATATTATTTCAATAGTAAGAAGAGTTTATATTTAAGGAAAATGAAAAAATAGGAAAAAATAGTAATGGAAAAAAAATAAAAAAGTGAGCATGTTTTCGATTTTATTTGCCATATCTGCTTAATCTTATATACCTTCTCTCCTTTTTAGTACTAAACTGCGTTACTTTCAAGTTTCTTTATTCCTTAATTATCTGGCTAGGGGTGTCAAGAATAGACATTAGCAAAAAGGTTCTTATAATTACCCTTTTAATTTTTACAGTGCTTACTGCTGCATTTACTTTAAACCATCATATGCAGAATGCCAAAATCCTGGAGCTTGAACAGAACGACACAGTGAAGAATGTAGCAAGGGTACAAAACGCAGTTTTAACTCAACAGGGTTATCTTGATTATGTTGTGCAGGATTGGTCTTGCTGGGATGACGCTTATCAATTTATTGAAGATAGGAATCTAAAATTTATAGATGCAGACCTGCAGAATCAAACACTTGCCGGAGTTAACGTAAATGTGATGATTTTTGTAGATAATGCTGGAAATGTGGTTTATGCAAAATCAGTAGATATTGATACCGCAGAGGAAAAACCCGTTCCTAAAGAGCTTCTAAAAATGGTAGAAAACGGAAAACTACTTACTAAATCAGAAAATGAAACCATAAAAGGTTTTGTTTTACTCGACAAAGACCCTATGTTTATTTCCTGTCATCCTATCCTTACGACAGATTATCAAGGACCTATGAAAGGAACTTTGATATTTGGACGATACTTTAATAATGTTCTTCTTAAAGATTTAGAAAACATTACACGCTCACCTCTCAATATGTACAGGACAGACTCGGACATACCCCCCGATTTTCGGAACAAGGTAGAAAATTTATCTGAGGCACCTGGCAACATTATTATTGAACGCCATAAAGAGAACATCTCAGGTTATTTTAAATACAACGATATTTCTGGCCAGCCAGCACTCATTATAAGAGCGGATTTTCCCAGAGATTTGTATATAAGCGGCGAAAAAACCCTAAATCAAACTTACTTATTCCTTTTACTTACTGCACTCATGACAGTAGCCGGAGTTAAATTTGCGCTGGACAAGCTTTTTATTTCAAGACTGGTCAAGATTGACGATTTTCTTACCAAAATCAAGTCTGAAAAAGATCTATCTAAGAGGTTAACTCTTGAAGATAACGATGAGCTCTATCGCTTATCAAGGGAAATAAACGGCATGTTAAATGAGATCTATCTGGCAGAACAGGAATTAAAGGTACAGGAAAGAGAAAAGAAGGTACTTCTAGATTCGCTGAACGAGCTGGTAGTTTTTGCAAATCCGAATCTTAGAATTGTATGGGCAAATAAAGCCGCTCTTGAGTTTATGAAAAAAAGTCTTAAGGAGGCAGTGGAGCTAAGTTTAAAAAATTCTCCCGTTATAAGCGGTTCCGAATATCTGCAACTTGAGCAGGTCTTTTCTAGCGGCAATAAAAAATCATGGGAATTTACGACTAAGGATGGAAGAATCTGGTTTATTCAGGCAATCCCGGTAACAGAAGACAATGGAACAATTATTGGGGTTTTAGAGACCTGCAGAGAGATTACTGAGAGGAGAACAGCCGAAAAACTTATTCAGGAAAAGCAAATAGCTGAAGTTGCAAACCGTACAAAAAGCGAGTTCCTTGCAAATATGAGTCATGAACTCAGGACTCCGCTTAACTCTATTATTGGCTTTTCTGAATTGCTTTATGAGCAAGCATACGGAGAATTAAATGAAAAACAATTAAGAGCAGTTGGCAATATTTCGAAAAGCGGAAAACATTTGCTCCATTTGATTAATGATATTCTCGATCTCTCAAAAGTAGAAGCGGGAAAACTGGAGCTTAATTATAAGGATTTCGACCTCGCTGCCAAGCTTAATGCAATACAAAATCTCCTGTCTCCGATTGCGAACCGAAAAAAAATTCAAATTGAAATCGAAATAGACGACAGGATTAAAAGCATTCGAGCTGATGAAGATAGATTCATTCAAATAATGTACAACCTCCTTGATAACGCATTAAAATTTTCCTTTGAAAACAGTATCGTGAAAATAGGAGTAAGAAAAAAAGAAAACATGGTGGAAATAACAGTTAAAGATACGGGAATGGGTATTAAAGCTGAGGATCATTGCAAAATCTTCAAACCATTCAGCCAGGTTGATTTTTTTTCCTCAAAAAAATCTAAAGGAACAGGGCTGGGTCTTTCGTTAGTAAAACAGATTGTCAACCTGCATGGGGGATATGTATGGTTCAAAAGCAATCCTGAAGAGGGTAGTACCTTTGGTTTTACAATTCCTATAAACGGGAAAAATTAAAAGTTTAAACTGTGGAATCACAAAATATGCTTAAAACAAATTTAAAAGATTTTCAGTGTATCGAAAAATTTTTTCGTTTCCTTCTCTAAGTTTAATGCCTATACTCGCAATCTCAATCTGAGTCTCTCTGAATTCACTATTTCGCCCAATGAAAAAATTTTAATGTTTTTTCCATTCCTGTATTTTTCAAGCTGATTATAGTCAAAGCAAAGATTATCGTAGCTGGCTACATATATGAACCACTCCCTAGAGACAGGCAGACTGTATAAAGCAGGGATAACTTTTTCAAAGTATGATCTAAAAGCCTTTTTTCTTGATAATTTACACCAGTTATCCAGTTCGAATTTTATTTCCCCTGCTTTTACGGTAAAAATCACAGGATATACTTTACAAAATATTGGCTTTAAGTTTTGACATTCACATTCTTTAGTTTCCTCATTTAAGAAGGGGCATAACTTCTCAAGCTTCAACAAATACAATTGAGTACCGTCATCGAGTCTTAAAATATCCAGGATCTTTATTTCAAACTCTGTAACACTATTACCCATTTTTTTTGACATGTATTCTTTTTCTCCGGGAAGCAATGTTCCTATCTTATTGTACTCACACATTCCTTCACAATCTTTGCATACTTTAAATGTATCTGCATTTGCTCCACTAAACATTTTATGGAAATCGTCGTAAACTTGCATAGGTATTTTACTAAATATCAACTAAAGACCTCACAACCCAGAATAAAAGTATTGAACCTCTTATTAAGTAATATTTACATGTTTTTATGTTTTCTAACAGATTGTCAAATTATAATATGAAAAATCCAATTATATAAAATATAGAAAAAGTAGACCGGAATAGGACCAAATGCAGCAAACACCTTTAAGAATTTTGCGATACAGAATCAATTTATTTAATGTAAGGGACACAAAATTACTTCTAGAGTATCTTTACTAAACAAAAATTACATCTGAAATCTCATATTGCGACAAATGTAATGGATTTAGATTATATTTCTCTTTGTATTCCGAATGAGAAACTTTATAGAAAAATTATTTAATTCAGACCAAAAACCGGGGTAAATTCGCAGATATGTTTATCTATAATTAAAATGAAATAAAGTTTAAAGTATAAATAAATAATAACAGCTCAGAAAATAAGGTTGGACATCTACATTTATGTAAGTTAATTAAATATTTTAGGGGGCATGTAGATTGACTTCTGAGAGCACTGTGAGCTGAGTTCAGCATTTGAAATCTGATTTCAGCATTGATAGTAACAATTAGGCTAAAACTGGTTAAAGAGTAGTATTTTCCAGGCAAATGAAGCCTGATTTTTCCTTACTTATTCCCTAACTTCATTTGTAAAAAGGAGTAAGTGTCTATGAAAAAAATTCGAATAGGAATGTTTTCTTGGGAAAGCCTGTATTCCATCCGTGTGGGAGGTATTTCCCCCCATGTATCCGAACTTTCTGAAGCCCTTGCAGCCGAAGGGCACGAGGTTCATCTTTTTACTCGAGGACGCGAAAATAGCGATGAGATCATAAATGGCGTCCAATATCACAGAGTTGCTTGTGACCAAAATGATGGGATCATTGAACAGATGAACAGGATGTGCGACAATATGTACTCCCGGTTCCTGGATGTGAAAGAGAAAGTTGGGGAGTTTGATGTCCTGCATGGGCACGACTGGCATCCGGTAAACGTTCTCTGCAAGTTAAAAGCACAGTTTCGGATACCCTTTGTTCTGACTTTTCACAGCACCGAATGGGGGCGTAACGGAAATCGTTATGGTGACTGGTGGGAAGCAAAGGAAATTTCACACAGAGAATGGCTCGGAGGGTATGAGTCCTCTGATGTAATCTCAACCTCGAAAATCCTGACCGGAGAAATTCAGCAAATTTACAAAATTCCTGATTACAAGCTATGGGAAATTCCTAACGGCATTAATGTGGGGAAGATAAAAAGAGAAATAGATCCGGGAAATATAAAAAAGCATTATGGCATCCATCCTTGCCTCCCTGTTGTGCTTTTTACAGGGCGGATGGCGTACCAGAAAGGCCCGGACCTGCTCGTTGAAGCTGCGGCAAGAGTCCTTAGAAAGAAAGATGCCAGGTTTGTACTTATAGGGGAAGGGGAAATGCGCTCTCATTGCGAAAGTCAAGCTCATAAACTTGGTATTGGTAACTCATGCAGTTTCCTTGGATATGCCCCGGATCACACTGTAATTGACTGGTTTAACGCTTGCGACCTTGTTTGCGTCCCGAGCCGGAACGAGCCCTTCGGAATTGTTGTGCTTGAAGCCTGGGATGCAAGTAAACCGGTGGTTGCTAGCGATGCAGTTGCGCTGGTGGAGAATTTTCAAACAGGTGTCATTGCTCATAAAGAACCGTCGTCTATTGCCTGGGGGCTGAATTATGTCCTTGAAGGGCTTGGACGCAATAGGATGGGAGAAAATGGGCACGATCTTCTCAAAAAGAAATATAATTGGAAAATAATAGCTGAAGGAACCCTTGGAGTATATGAAAAAGTGATTGAAAAGCAGGGTTCAAAAACATAGAATTAATACAGTAGTTATAAATAATCGCAAACTTCAACAGTACTGTGATTTTTTTTATTCTGACATGCATAATCGAAAAAATTAATAAATGAAGCGAACATAAAAATAATAGATACTTTTTATTATTTTCTGGATTTGATTTAAAGACGCCGAGCTTAAAAGTAACGGTTAATAATTAACATTCCAGACTTATGAAAAGTATTCAAAAGTATGAACTAATAAAGGAGTTGTATTTATGACCCATCACGACGAAAAGAAAGATAAGAAGAAAGAAGATGAAGCAAAAGTTGAACCGATACACCCCTCTGAACAAAGGGGAGGCAAAAAGAAAGGTCTTCTGGATACCTGCAAGTAATTAATTTTATCCGGGAGTGAGTATTTGTAAAATGAGAAAAACGAACACTCCCCTTGTTTTAAGATATGGATGATTATCCGGGTATTCTTAGGTATTTACAAATAACCTGATAGAATACCGAAACTGTGCTGAGAAGGCTCATTATATAAATTTTATTACATGAAAACTTTTTAGATCAATCCTCATCGTCTCCTTCATCAAATTCTTTGTAACTGTCACTGCCTACCATTGCAGCCGAGATAGAATCGATCCCGTCAAGCCATTCAGCTACAATGCCGTAAGGAAGTTCGGACATAAGCTCTTCAGGCAAGTTTTTCCCTTTAAGTACTATAGCGCCACACTGTGCAACGAAATCAAGAGCCAGTTCGAGATTATCCGAGGCTTCGGATTCAACAGCCGCTTTTATAAGCTCATCGATATTTGCTCCTTCGTCATAGTCACCTATAAGGTAGCACTCAAAGGCAACAAGCGCTCCCATAAGTGAGGTCTGGATCGAATCAATCATAAGATCGATATCTTCTGAGATAGGTTCGATCTCAGCAAGTACTATGTCCCGTATTTCCCCCAGAATTTCAAGGGATTTTTCTCTGGATAGCACACCTTTATCAAAACGTGCAGTCACTTTCAGGCATGCAAGGATGACATCATCTACCATATTAACGAATATGGCACTTTCTTTCCCTGCTTCTTCTTCAGTTTCTTTTATCTGGAAACCGCTTTCTTTTGCCCGTCCTAGCCAGTTTTCCCAGCGCTTTTGGGTATAAAACTCATAGAGGACCTGGTTCATTTCCTGTTCAGGCACTAATAACACCGCTTCAACTTTTTTAATTTTAATTATCAATCTTGATATACTAATACGTGTTGTTTACCAGCCTAATCTCACCTTTTTCAGAGAATATCCGGCTTCACATCTGGAGTCAAGGCTTTCCAGTACCTCTATTATTTTGCATTTGTCGCCTCTAGAAAGTCCTTCCGGATGGCACGTCTCGTATGCTTCGCACTCCTTCTTACCACATTTTGGGGGTTCATATGTAGTTTTTGCTCCATCGACAGCTTTTCTAGATTCAATTGTAGTCAGAATAGGAGCCTTATTTACGTCCACGGCCAGTACACCGCTGTCGTGCAGGAAACATTCATGTACGTCACTGCTCCTTACTTTCTCGACCCTGTATCTGCGTCCGGGTTCAAGATTAAGGCAGGTATTTTTTAGCCGACATTTCTTGCATTCAGGCATTTCACCTTTGAAAATGAATTCAAGCCCTTCCTTTGCAAGCCGTGATCCGATAAGTGTAATTTTTATATCGCTTTCTGTCATAAAGACCTTCCATTTAATTCGAATACATTGCTGAAATTTCTTTAAATGATTTAATCGTGAATTCAGTGGCTCAGCTTATTGACTGTTATGGATTTGCGCTTCTGTTTGAATAAGAATAACTTCTCAACTTATGACCTTTGTGATCCTTGCAGCTTTTTCGGCAGCTGAGGGGGTAAGTCCATTTCCGAGAATTGTATATCGTTCCGGACGGATAGCATGTGCAAGCAGCAGAGCGTCAACAATATATTTATCTTCTATTTCCAGTTCATGAGCGGTTGTTGGAGCCCCTATTTTTTTGAGGGCATCCCGTATCTCATGCCAGTCTCCTCCATGAAGGTACATCATCATAATCGTGCCGACCCCACATTGCTCACCATGGAGTGCAGGTTTTGGAGCTATTTTATCCATAGCGTGACTGAACATATGTTCAGACCCAGAAGCCGGTCTCGAGGAACCAGCAATACTCATTGCTACTCCATTAGAAACGAGAGCCTTAACTACAAGCCTTGCCGACGTCTCATGGTCCGGTTTGATAGTGTCAGCAGATTCGATAATTACTCGAGCAGCCATACGAGAGAGAGCGGCAGCATATTCTCCGAAATATTCATTTCTCAATCTACTTGCAAATTCCCAATCAAGGACTGCTGTGTAATTGGAAATTATATCTCCGCAGCCTGCTGCAAGAAAACGGAATGGGGCAGCAGAAATTATCTCCGTGTCTGCAATAACTGCAATAGGAGCCTGTGCTTTTATAGAAGTATTTTTTCCATGGTCCAGAATTGAGGCATGAGAAGATGCAATACCGTCGTGAGAAGCTGCAGTTGGGATGCTGATAAAAGGAAGCTCAAGCCGCGTTGATGCAAGTTTTGCAAGGTCTATAGACCGGCCGCTTCCGATTCCAAGAAGGAAATTGGCCTCTGCATCTAAAACCTTTTCTATGACAGA
The DNA here is from genome assembly GCA_030837265.1 of Methanobacteriota archaeon. The sequence goes on along the minus strand of JAUPKV010000463.1, from coordinate 4,276 downwards.
TTCTACTTCTTCCGTCGTAGCTTTGCACGTAATAACGGTCTCTGTATTTATATCCATTCTTTGAAGGATGTCACAAACTCTCTTGCCTGCAACGTTCCATGTAGTGTTTCCGGTTACGATCAGCGCATTTCCATGCAAATTCAGATCTCTGCAAACATCTCCAACTTCCTCAAGCACACCATGACCGACAAGTATGTCCCTTGGGAGCTGCATCCATTTTGCGCTGTTTTTGTTTATTGTCAATTTTATACCCGCATCAGTATCGATCATAATAATGTCAAATTGTTAAATAAACCGAAATAGTATTAAAGCAAAGTCAATTTAAATAAAATAACTCTCAGATTATATCAAACATTAGGATTTGTTTGTTATTTTAATACCTTATGTTATCAGCAAACCGTCACATATTAGTACGCAATTTATATGTTAACTTAATTCATTAACTTAATTCTTGATTTAATGAAAGGTGCATTTTAAGCTATTTCATAAAAGTTCATAATTATTATATCAAAGCTATCCTCAAAATTTGTACCTATAGACTTCACTTATTAAAGTTAGAGTAAGATATATAATTATAAAAATGCAGTAATGTTAACTATTGCCGCTACTTAATACAGGATATCCGGAAAGAAATTTTTGCCAGCTCAGTAAACATTCTTTGCTATCAAATATCAATGATATGGATATTACCATTTTAAATGAGTGATAAAATGAGTTATTTAATAGATAAAATTATACAATTTATTAATACCTATTATCTCAACCCCATACGGACTGATGAGGGTTATAACCTTGTTAACACCTTTACGTGGGCAATTGTACTTGGGATTTGTTTATTCGGAGTTTTTAAGCTACTAAATAAACTTGAAGTAAAAATCACACCTCGTTTTATTACATCAATCCTACCGTTCGTGCTTGCAGGCTCTTCCCTGCGCGTTATTGAGGATTCGCCAGCAGATATCATCCACCCACCTTACAGCTATCTGTTAATCACTCCAAATATCTACTTTTTAGTTTTTGCGGTAACATTAGGTTGTCTTTTGTTATCCATTCGACTTCAGAAATCTGGGTTGGTAAAAGATTTCCATCTTATCTTTGCGGGATCAGGGTTTTTGTGGTTTTTTGCGAACATAGTCATCCTGTTGCATTTTGAGAAAATTGTAGCCGGTTATGTCCCCTTATTCGTAATCGGAGCGGGAACAGGACTTACCTTTGCATTTTATCTGGTTGCCCAACGTTTGAAATCCTCGATATTTACCGATCCTTTGAATCTTTCCATACTACTGGCTCATTTTATGGATGCTTCTTCAACTTACATTGGAGTAGACAAATTGGGATACTATGAAAAACATGTAGTGCCTACTTACCTTATTCAGCTTACTGGCACCGCGTTGGTTATGTATCCATTAAAGCTTATTATATTCATAGGGGTACTTTACTTACTTGACACTCAGTTTGAAGATGACAGACAGTCCTATAATATGAAGATGTTAATCAAAATGGTCATTTTAATTCTTGGGCTTTCTCCTGCAACCCGGAATACAATCCGGATGATGTTTGGAATATGAATCAAAACAGGTTTGAAGTTACTTGTAATTTGAATAATATCAAATTGAAATATCTGGTGGGGATAAGTATGGAAAAAGAGGATGATTACGATTTACAAGAGATAAAAGAAAGAACAAGAACTGATATTTCAGATAGGGAGAAGGGGAATGAAGAATATGATGCTTTAGAGAAGGAAGTTACTCCAATTTATGGAAAAGCGAATATTAATCCAGGAAGTAGAAAATACTCCGAAAAAATAGAATTTTTCGAGTACATACGAATTCTCTGGCCTTATCTTGTTATTATAATCTTTGTATTTTTCGGATCTTTAATTGCCGGGTATACTTCAGCAGCGAGCTTTCCCAGTATGGCTGAAACTCTTATGAAAGGTTTCACTGCACGTTTCGGCCCTCTACTTACAATGAGCCCTCTTTACATAATGCTCACAATATTCCTCAACAACTCCTTTGTAAGTCTGTTATCTCTGGTTCTCGGGATGGCTCTGGGAATCTTTCCACTAATATTTATTGCCTTTAATGGGTATTTTGTAGGAGTCATTTCATACATAGTAGGCCAACAGAAAGGTTTTCTCTTTATCTTTCTAGCTCTTCTTCCTCATGGAATTATAGAATTGCCCATGGTCTTTCTATCTGCAAGCACAGGGCTTCGGCTTGGTTACCATGTGTTTCTTTATTTTAGAGGTAAGCCTACCGAGCTTAAGAAAGAGTTTTTAGGAGGACTTAAGTTCTATTTCCAATTAATCATGCCCCTTCTTTTAGTTGCAGCAATAATTGAGACTTTCATCACGCCCCTCATACTAAGTTTAATAAAATAATCTTAAAAAGTTTTGAATCTTGAGACACTTCAATAACAGAAAAAAGGATTGATGTCTGAGCAATATTATTCTTGCTTACCCTATATTATATAAATGATTACATCTATTAAGAGGTTTTTAATAGGTAATTTGTTAACCGGAAAAGTTAGACCAGGGCTCTAATAAGTCTAAAAAGAGCTGTTTGAAATCTGATTAAAGTTTATTTTATAAACCCAGGTAAAGAAAGCATTCCCAACGCAGGGAGAAAATATGATTGACAGTAAAGAAATTAAGGGAATTGTCGAAGGATATTACGAAAACGCCGATAAGATAAAGGTAGGAACCATAGCCTCTCACTCAGGGCTTGATATCTGTGATGGGGCAGTTGAAGAAGAATTCAGGACTCTTGCGGTTTGCCAGGCTGGCAGAGAAAGAACTTACAGCGAATACTTCAGGGCTCTAAGAGATAGTAATGGAAAAATAAAAAGAGGAATTGTAGACGAGACAATTGTATTTAAGAAATATAATGAGATCCTTTTACCTGAGAACCAGAAAAAGCTAGTCAACGAGAATGTACTTTTTGTCCCGAACCGCTCTTTTACTTCTTATTGCAGTATTGATGAAATAGAAGAGAGCTTCAAGGTGCCTCTTCTAGGAAGCAGGAACCTTCTTCGGAGTGAAGAACGCAGTGAACAACAGAGCTATTACTGGATTCTTGAAAATGCAGGACTGCCTTTTCCGGAAAAAATCGAATCCCCACAGGACATAAACGAGCTGACAATCATCAAACTTCCACATGCAATAAAAACTCTGGAAAGAGGATTCTTTACAGCCTCAAGCTACAAGGAATATCAGGAAAAATCCGAAGCTCTTATTAAGCAGGGAGTTATTACGCGGGTAGCTCTCGAGAATGCCAGAATAGAACGCTATATAATAGGCCCTGTGTTTAACCTTGATATGTTTTATTCCCCAATCGAGCCTGAAATGAGCAAACTTGAACTTCTTGGGGTTGACTGGCGCTTTGAGACCAGTCTTGATGGTCATGTCAGGCTTCCTGCTCCGCAGCAAATGACCCTGTCCAAAAATCAGTTAACCCCGGAATATACTGTGTGCGGACATAACTCGGCAACACTTCGGGAATCCCTGCTTGAAAAAGTGTTTGAGATGGGGGAAAAGTATGTAAAGGCTACTCAGAAACATTATGCTCCCGGGATAATTGGCCCCTTCTGCCTTCAAACATGCGTGGACAAGGACCTGAACTTTTATATATATGATGTTGCCCCAAGAGTAGGGGGTGGCACCAACGTGCACATGGCAGTCGGACATTCTTACGGTAACTCGCTCTGGAGAAGACCAATGAGTACCGGCAGACGAGTAGCATTTGAGATACGACGTGCTCTTGCTCTTGAGAAACTGGACATGATTGTCACATAAATTTATTAAGGCTTTCCGGCATTAGTAGATATGATTTATGCAGAATACCGTAAACTTTAAAGATATTTGCCTGAATCTGCAAGATTCGTGCTGGATTAAACAATTAATGAAGAACTTGCTTGGGTAAAAACATCAAATTTATATGGTGCACTTCGAAAAAGCATCTGCCTTAGTTTGGATAGTATCAACCTATATTTAATTAGCGTTATTCTACTGGAGGAAATTACAACTTGAGTCAGCCCTGTGTTAATATCGGCATGGTAGGCCATGTCGACCATGGAAAAACCACACTTGTTAAAGCCTTATCTGGTGTGTGGACAGATACGCATAGTGAAGAAGTAAAAAGAGGAATTTCGATCAGGCTGGGGTACGCAGACTCCCCGTTTCTGAGATGTCCCAGGTGTCCTTCACCTCAGTGTTACACTGTGGAAAAGGTCTGCCCTAACTGCGGAGAAAAAACGGAAGAACACAGGACTGTGT
>JAUPKV010000462.1 GCA_030837265.1 Methanobacteriota archaeon | reverse complement strand
TCGAATTGAAACCATAGAAATGGGCGGGTTTTTGGCAGAATATGGCCCGATGCGGTTTGAGAAAATGGCGCAACCCCTTCTCATGAGTTTAATAGCCGAACTTGGTCTGGAGACAAAACATTTTGCCTCCTACGCAGCAGCAAACGATGCCGTTTCTCTTTTTGACTTAACTTTTGATGAATCAGGAGGCAAACTCCACGGGAGTAGGTTGACAACACTTGAGCTCCTGAAGCTGGGTATTCTTCGCCTCTTAAATGCCAGTGGGGGGGATATGGACGATCCTAATGACCCGCAGCACCGAGATTGGTGGACTGCTCTTAACGAGGAAGATTACAGCTATGTGCGCAATAAAGCTGCCTACAAAGGCAAATTTCTCTATCAAATGGGTTTCTGGAATGCCCTTAGTCTTGTGCTCAACCACAGTGCTGTAAGTAAGATCATGAATTATGGGACATTCTATCACGTTGTTCATTTTAATCCTAATGCTGCGGAATGGATTATATTCTGGCTGCGGGGGTTACATCCCAAAGAAGAACTGGTTGGTATAGAACAGGGAACAGAGTCTATTGTAGGTGAGTTAGTTTCTAGATTGGACTCAGCATCGGAACCTTCGGTCTCATTATATCTTAATCATAAGTTAACAGCCCTTTACCCTTATTCGGATGGGCGGGTTTTACTGGAATTCAAGACTAAAAGCTTTACAAAAAATGAGACAGTTAAAGTACTGGCAAGAAATGTTATCTTGGCATTACCTCGTTGTCCGCTGATGCGGCTTCGTCCTTTTTTACCGGAATATATAGGCGAGCTGATAGATTCCGTAATTCCTATTCCGCTGGTAAAGTGCTTTTTTGTTAATGAGAACCCCTGGTGGGATGAATCGATACCAACGCAGACACGAGCTTTGTCAACTCCGGCAAGGGAGATTCATTACGCCTACAGGAAGGATGGAAGTAGAAAACGTGGGCTAGTCATGGTTTACGGTGATCCGCCCAGTATGCACTACTGGATACCTTTCGTCCAACAGCAAGAGCATCTAAAAGCAGAACTGAACCTCGATAAACGTCTTGTTGAAGGCTACCTGCGTTATTTACGGGCAAACCTTTATAGTAACGATGTTAGAGAGCTGGAAGCCGAAGCCAGATCAATAAGTTGTTTCGGCATCAGGGACTGGAGCCGGGAGCCCTTTGAGGCTGGTTGTCATATATGGAAAGCCGGTGTCCGTGTTGAAGAGGCAATAAAAGAGTTAACTGTGTTTTCTTTAAGCGGCTCATCGCCATCAAACAAGAATATCCACATATGCGGGGAGGCTTATTCGGATTTCCAGGGTTTTATCGAAGGCGGTCTGCGTACAACTTTGAAAGTTATAAATCATATTACTTGAATAGTGGCAACCATGACTCTGTAGAGCAACCGGCTAATCGGACATAGTCATAATTTTAAGCAGACGTGGACTCAGATAAGATCAGTTATATAATACACTTATACTCAAGGTAAATCCACTCCAGTAAAACCAGGTGATTACATGAATGAACTTAATATTCGCGATGCTGACAAGCTGGAAATAACAATCCTAATGGATAACTACACAGACCTGTTAGTAACGGAAAGCACCGACATATGCAGAAGGCCGCAGGTACTATTTCCTCAAATTCTCTTCGCCGAACACGGGTTTTCGTGCTTAATCAAAGTCTATGCAGAGAATGAGGAACACGTCGTGCTTATGGACACAGCAGTTACTTCAGCCTCTCTTTTTAGTAATGCGGAGGTTTTAAAGGCTGATCTTGGCAAAATTGAAGCTATTGCCCTTAGCCACGGGCATCCGGACCATTTTCTCGGGCTTGTCGGGCTCTTGAAATCGTTAAGTAAAAAACGAGAGAACGGAATTCCGGTCTTCCTCCATCACAACGCCTTTCTCGAGCGCCGATTTAATATTCCCGCAGTCGGTCCTGTCGCAATGCCTGCCCTTGATGAATGTATCCTGAAATAAGCAGGGGCCGCTCCCTTAAAGTCCGAAAAAGCCTGCCCTATTGCAGGCGGCCTTATTTACACTACAGGAGAAGTGGAACGCAAGACAGCATTTGAAAAAGGATTCCCGTGGGCTGAAGCAAGAATCGATGGAAAATGGGTTATCGATCCTTTCCGGGACGACCAGGGGCTGATAATAAAGGTGAAAGGCAAAGGGCTTATAGTTATCAGCGGCTGTGCTCATGCAGGAATTATCAATACGATCGAGTACGCAAAGAAAATTACAGGCACGGATCAGGTCCATGCAGTCCTTGGAGGCTTCCACCTGACAGGCAGGATTTTTGAGCCTATAATCCAGCCAACAATTGATGAAATGAAGAAGATTAAGCCTGACCATATCGTGCCCATGCATTGTACAGGCTGGAAAGCGATAAACAAGTTTGCGGGGAGATGCCTGAGCAGTTCATGCTAAATACTGTCGGCACCACGTATGTATTTAGCGGGAATCCGTAACCATGCAAGTCCTTAATCTACGGAGCCGAGCAGGTAAAATCCCAGGCTTTCCAAAATCTCAGTGCTCGATTAAAATAGCCGCAAAAAGCGTCAGCATCAGACATACGAAAGAAAAAGTGAACACAAAAATCGCTCACCAGAAAGTAGAAATATAAATTCTGATAACTATTTTTTTAAAATAAAACTTAGAGCCATTTTTGTTAGGCTCCGTATCTTTAAGATTTGCCAACCTGTGTAACACCACCATTTTTTTATAAGAACTGATGCTTAAGGCAATAAATATTCAGTGAGGAATTCAGCGATTAATGCCTATAGAACAGTTCAGACTAATAGCTTCAGTCGATCAACAGGATAGCCATAGGTTCAGGCTGCCTTTTAATTGGGAATTCTATGGCCATATCCGATTCAGCAGCCGTCTTCTTCATATTGATTCCTACTGCATGTTCCGGGATCCTTGCCATATTAGAATGGATACAGATGCCTTTTTCCACATTGCATTTTTCGCAAAGCCTGCATGAGCCGTTCACAAATGCAACTGCAAAGGTATACCCTGCATTAAAAGCCGCTTTTTCAAGCTCAAGCATTGCGGACGCCATTATTTTGCTGTAGTCAAAGTAATCCGACCAGAACTTTGCTGCCTTTTCCCGAGTCTCTTGTGGCTCAGCAGGGTCAAGCCAGGTTTTATAGGGGGCTTTTGCAACTTCCTCATCCGCAACTGCAGGGGACCTGAACTTAACAAGCAGAGCATATTTATATTCCTTTAATATCTCCCTAAACTCGTCAACAGTGGGCACATAAGGCGGGCAGGTAAGTTTTTTTCCATATCCGATGCAACCCCGACATTTTAAAACAACTCTTTTTTCTACAAAGACCTTATAAGTGGGGATTATTTTTGCGTCTATTGCTTCCAGTTCAAGGGCTTCTTTTATGAGGAAATCAAACTCCTCAGGTTTTGTTTCCTTTGATGGCAAATATATTCCTTCCAAATGTTTTCTTTATTCGCTTACTTCTTTTCTTAAACATGTTTATTCGAGGATAGGATATTATTTAATTATTCTCAAATTCCTCAAGTTTTTCGGTGAGAACATAATGTGTGCCGACATCGGCATTTCAACTGTTGAACTTGGATACTGGCTTGAACATATAGTTCCTCCGGGTAAGTCAGAAAGCAATGCTGCGCGCATTTTCGGAGCGGATTTTACTTTCTACGTACTTGGAGTTTCCTCAACTTCGAACAGGACAGTTTGCCAGGGTGCCATAGGTGCGGATGATATGGTAATTGTGGGCTGCAATTGCCATAAATCTTTAAATCATGGCCTTACAATCAGCGGGGCAAGGCCAGGGGATTACACTGTGCTTGTGCTCTTCTCAGTTGGGTCAAGTAAAGGCAAATGGGGCACTCTGCTTGAGAACCTTATAGAATCAAAAATCTCTATGACTGTGATGCGACTGTTTCTGAAGTTCTCCCTGAGCTGGTTGCCGAGTTTCCGAAATATGGTTCGAAATACGGTAAAAAACCCATGACTCTCAAATAACTTTGTCAGAATATGCACGAAGAAATTTAAGAACTTAACCTGTCGTGAAATCATTCAAAAAGGGCCGTTCCTGATTGGAAATATGGACAGTAAACCTTTTTACAAAGCAGAATGGATGAAGCAAAGAGTCTCCGAAAAGGACTATTTTTGCACATGATCATGTTTCTCTTACGACTCTGAACCCCAGACTGTTAAGCCTCTTGTCCTGTGCTGCAAAAAGCCTTTCGGCTGACCTGCAACTGCCTGCGTTTCCGTTCCATCCTCCACCTTTTCGGATTCTTACGGGCACAGATACATTAGGAAAGGGATTTTCCCAGGCTCTGCCGTCTGTCGGAGCGCCTTTGTAACTTATATGGTACTCATCTTGAACCCATTCTCCAACATTTCCGTAGATGTCGTAAAGTCCCCAGGGACTGGGCTTCTTAAGCCCGACGGGATGGGTTTCAAGTCCGGAATCTCCAAGAAACCAGGTATACTCCTTAAGTTTAGATTCGTCGTCTCCAAAAAAGTAACTGGTTGCAGTTCCGGCCCTTGCTGCATACTCCCATTCGGCTTCTGTTGGGAGCCGGTAGAGGCAATAAGTCTCATCAGCTTTTTCGAGGGCATTAAGTTTTTGGAGAAAAGCCTGGGCCTCAATCCATGAAATATTTTCAACAGGTAGCTGGTCACCTTTAAAGAATGAAGGATTATTCCCCATAATTTTTTGCCATTGCTCCTGTGTAACCGGATATCTGCCAAAGTAGAAAGGTTTTTTAATGGTCACCCGGTGTACAGGGCTTTCCCACAGTTTTCTACGTTTTTCGCGGGACGGAGAGCCCATTTCAAACTCGCCTGCCGGAATAAGAATTAATGACATTCCGATTGAATTACTGATTGAACTGCTATTTTTCTCGCGCATCCGTTCTCACTATATAGTAGAAACTGATAAAAAAATAACCTCTGAATCTAAAAAAGAATTTTGCTAATTTGTGCTTTTTACTTAATCTGTACGGAATGTTTTACAGTAAACCTATCGTTTCAAACTAAAAATGGAAAAATTTAAATTTAATTTTTTATTTGATGATTTCTATAAATAGGAAATATGGACTGAGTATTTTGAAAATCACTTTGTAAATGTAAAAAAATATAAAAATTTTATGGAGATTTATAAAGCTTCTTTTTGAATTTAAAGTTATAATCAAGGTTCTTGTCCAACTAATTATAAATGATTTTTTTATTTCTTGAAAAGTAAGTTTATATTTTAACTGATTAATTCCAGAACGTCTATTCGTAGAAAGTCAACAAGAATGAACACAATATAACTCATTGTGGTAAACTCATTGTGGTAATTTCTCGAGCATCTGTCGTTGGAACAAATCGACAAACGAAGACCCCTATCTTAATTATTTAAAGTAACTAAAAGGAGTTATATGAATGTTGAAACAACCATCTGATAGAAGAATAAAAACACTAATTGTTTTAATGTCAGTTTTTTTAGTAGTATCGTTAACAGCGGCAGCAGCATGCAGTAATGCAGGAATAAAAACAGCATTAATGGGAAGTGCTAGCGGCAATAGTGTTCAGGACAACACTGTCAGCGACAGTAGTTGCGATAACATTGTCAACGACAGTAGCTCAGATGAAAGTTGCACAAATGGAAGTATTCAAAACGACACTGTTTGTATTCAGAATGACACTGTTTGCGCCAGTAGCTATGATGATGATGCTAGCGACTGTAGCTCTGAAGAAAGTAGCGTGTCCGAATGTATTCAGAACGACACCGAGTGTATTCAGAATGCAACTGAATGTATTCAGAACGACACAATTTGCGTAAGTGACAGTGACGATTCAATCGCTGAAGATGGCTGTGTAGATGATTCAACCAGCACTGATGACTGTGTAGATGATTCAACCAGCACTGATGACTGTGTAGATGATTCAACCAGCACTGATGACTGTGTCGATGACTCAACCAGCACTGATGACTGTGTTGATGACTCAACCAGCACTGATGACTGTGTTGATGAATCAACCAGCACTGATGACTGTGTTGATGACTCAACCAGCACTGATGACTGTGTCGATGATTCAACCAGCTCTGATGACTGTGTCGATGACTC
>JAUPKV010000461.1 GCA_030837265.1 Methanobacteriota archaeon | reverse complement strand
TATTTAATTAAGGGTAGGCCGCACTGCGTGCGTGACAAGCTCGGTTTAATATGCGAATAATCTTGCTTTGGTTCTTATCTCACAAGTGAAGGAAAGCGGTTGTATGAATTGATTTTCTAACAGCGAGCAGATATGAACGTTGTAAGTGATTATATAAATTTAAAAAAAACAGGATATATGAATAATTTACACAAACTATATTTGTGATGAATAGCTTTTGAATAGCTTTTGAATAGCTTTTGAATAGCTTTTGAATAGCTCCTGAATAGCTCAGGATCAGAAATTAAGTACGTAAACTATTTGCTGGCTCTTTTTACCTTTTTGCTTAAGAACGCTCTTATCTATCATATCCTGAAGATCTCTATTTGCTGTTGGCTGGCTAATTCCGCAAAGTTCCTGATACTCTTTGTTTGTAATTTTTCCTTTCTCTTTAAGATATTGAACAGCTTTTATTTGTCGGCTGCTCAGTCCAATCTGGCCATATTTTTCCTTCACTGAACGGTCACTGCTTAGTTTTATGACCGTTTTTTCTACTCTTGAGATTTCAACAGCAATGCCGAAAAGGAAATATTCAAGCCATTCGGTAAGGTCTCCTGCTTTTACGTCAGCATTGGCAAGGGCTGAATAATAAGCTGGGCGATTTTCATTATAGTATTCCTCCAATGCGAAGAACTTCTTTGTATCGAAACCTCGTTTTGTCAAAATGAAGGTTGCAAGAGCTCTTGCAGTTCTCCCGTTGCCGTCAACGAAGGGATGGATTCGAGCAAGTTCATAGTGAGCTATTCCTGCCTGCACGGCAGGCAGAAGGTCAAAAGCTTCCTCATTGTTAAGCCATTCAAGAAGAGATTTTGTAAGTAAAGGAACTTCATCAGGTACGGGTGGAATGTAGGCTATTTTGCCGGTTTTGGGGTTTCCGACAACTACCTGGACTTTTCGGTAACTTCCGGCAGAAGAATCTGGCAAAATATCTTTTACTGTAAGTCTGTGTATTTCAAGAAGAACTTCCTCGGCAATCGCGTTACTTTCTTCCAGACTATCAATGTATTTAAGCACATCAACGTAGTTTTGAACTTCTTTTTTGTCCTTTTCACCCGCAAGCACTTCTTTCCCATCAACAAGCAAGCTCACCTCATCAAGAGTAAGCTGGTTTCCCTCTATACTTGTGGTGTGATGAGTCTGTTTTATAAGAGCTTCCCGCTGGAGCTGCTTTTCCCAGGCTGGGATAAGAGGGCTGTTTACTATAATTTCTCGAGCGGCCTGAATTCTTGCAAGCAAACGCACGATTTTATTGGTGTATTTAAAATTAGGCTGAAACATGAACGATTACCGATTTTTTTTATACCAAATAAAAGAGTTCTTTCTTTCATTATTAACTTAATGATGATTTATTCCGAAATCCAACGTTGTATAAAGGTTATTAGAAGGGATACCTTAAAGAAAGCAAGGGGTCATGGAACTTCATCAAAACTTAGTCCTCTTGAGGGAGCATAGCGACCGAAAAGGACAGCGTATCGTCGAGCCGCAACTCGACTGCTACTACCTCGCTAAGGATTCTCTTTCCTATATTGGGTTTAAGTGCACTCTTCATTACCAAATCTACCTTTACTCCAAGAAGATCACTTAAATAGTCTTCAAGTTCTATGTACTTAAAAAGCCCAGGCTTTTGATCAAATTGAACGAGAATATCAAGGTCACTTTCTTTTGTTTGCTCCCCGCGAATATAAGACCCAAAAATCCCCAGGTAATTTACACTATACTTTTCTCTTAATTCGGGTAAATGCTGCCTCAGTATTTTTATGAAATACTCTACATCTTTTAGCTCTTGAGCAGGCATTATTGATGGAATCCTCCACGATTCTTCACAAAATGTGATTTAAACATCAATTTATCGCTAATGAGAATACGCATAATACATATTTGTCATTTTCTCAAATGTGTAGTTTATAAAGAGACCCCAGACTGTTTTGAGTGCATCGAAACTGTAAGAGGATCTTTTATCTTTAATGCTCCCAGGCAAAAATAAGAAAGTAGTCCTCTTGAGGGAGCGTAGCGACCGAAAAGGACAGCGGGCTCCCGAATCGCAATTCGGGCAGCGAAACTCGGGAAATGCTAAATATGAGTTAATCAAATAAAAAGATGGGTTATTGGAATGGTTCTATCTACAATTATCCTTATTTTCAATCTGTTTACATTCGCAGCTATTCATAGTCTTACGGCTAGCCTGCCTTTCAAACGTCTCGTCAGGCGAGTCTTGGGCTCAAAAGTGGAAGCACTGTATTTACCTGGATACGGCCTCTTAACATTACTAATGCTGTCGCCGCTCGTCTATCTGCTTTACAAATTTCCAGGAAGGGTTATCTACAAAATATCTTCACCTTGGCGCTGGTTGATGGTTGGTGGACAGGTGATTGCTTCAGCAGCTTCATTCAAAGCTTTTCGGGATGCACCCCATCGGTTCAAATTACGTTCACAGCTCTCTGGCCCAGAGACTCCTGAAGCGACTCCACTGAATATCCTGGGTATTTACCAATATATAAGGGACCCTTTCCTGCTTTCAGGACTGGTCACGATGCTGCTCACTCCCATTATGACCGTAAATCTCCTTGTAATATACATTTTGACCACCATGTACCTGTTCTTGGGATCCCTGCACTGGGAAAC
>JAUPKV010000460.1 GCA_030837265.1 Methanobacteriota archaeon | reverse complement strand
AAATTATATATATCAGTTTGACTTATTATATTACATTCCAATTATTTATATAAAACTAATCTCTTATCAACCGGAGGAGTGATTAATATAACATTTATAGAACCTATTGCGATAATTTTTTCGTCAGCATATTTCGTCTGTTTTTTTTATCTTCTATTCAGAATATAAGTTTGAAAGTAAATCTATAGAAAAGAATAATAGTTAAAATGGGGCCGTTGAGATTTGAACTCAAGTCGCAAGACCCCCAGTCTTGCAGGATGGCCAGGCTACCCTACGGCCCCGTAGAGCTTGTACTTTGTAGATGGCAATTCTCTAGCCTTGCTTGCCATTGTCAACTATTGTAATCAGACATGTAGTATAAATGTATATCGGTTTGAGAAATCAAACATTCTTTTTCATTTTTTTAAGATAAAATTTTCACTGAACTTGAACTCATGGCTTTTGAACACCAGGTTCCAAAGGCTTATTCAATACACTTTTTGCCCGCAGAACTCTTTGTATTATGGTAATATGGGAAAATACGGCGATCAACACAAGAGCCCACCCGAGAAGGTTAAAAAGAGCCCCTAATGTAAGGGTTATCATTCTTTCACTGCGTTCGGCAATCCCTATAGATAACTTCTGGCAGCCTGCTGACTCAGCGCGTGCGCGAGTGTAACTCACAAGAAAAGAACCTATAAGGGCAAAGCCGGCCCAGAGCCAGCCATCAATTTGAAATATGGGAGATAGTGTAAGCCTTCCATTTACTGCACCTGAAATAATACCAAGAAACACTAATCCGTCGGAATAACGATCACATACCGAATCAAGCACGCCTCCGAAAGGAGTGATTTTGCCTGTTGCCCTTGCTACTCCTCCGTCCAGGGTATCGAAGACTCCACTGAAGAGGATTAATAACCCACCTTCAAAAGGTTTGCCCAGGGCAAATGCCACCCCTGCAGCCCCACTTACCAGAAAACCCAGTATAGTAAGGGCATTTGGTGATAAAGGAATTAAACGGGCAATGGGCATTACCAGCCTCCGTACGCTATTTTTTAAGTCTTCGAATATTTTAATCCCTTCCTTATGTCTGGCTATCATGAAGCATACTTGAAATATCTGTAATTTTATGTAAACACTTATCCAACTTTTAAGAGGGCGATAAGTAGCCCGATAAATTAAGAAAGATTTGTGGCCAGTTTGGAACATGTCATTTTAATGATCCTTAAGATATGATAAGCCTGATGAGTTTAAAAGCTATGGAGTCGAAAAATGGAAATTGTTAAAGAACATAGGGACAGATGCATACGTTGTGGAAAATGTCTTGAAGTATGCCCTCGCTATGATGACCTCGGATTGATTGAAGACCTCTGTAGGTATTTGGAAGGAAGCTTAGAAATTGATCAGAGTTCTCTGCTGCGCTGTCTAACATGCGGGCTCTGTACAATAGCTTGCCCTCAAGGTCTTGGAATCAAGAGGCTGATTTCTCCTGCCCGACACAAGTGGGTAAATGATAACGGTCTAACAGATAGGCAGAAAATAGTGGACCCTGATGCTCAAAATAATATCTTCAAAAAAATTGCCGAAATAGATACTATCCCTGTGTATAAAGACAGTCCGGGTTCCGTAGTCTATTTTCCGGGCTGCGCCGGTACCAGTATCAATACCTGCATGGCAAAAGCTGCGGTAGCACTCCTTGAAAAGGCAGGAGTGGATTATACTGTTCTTAACGGGATTGAATACTGCTGCGGAGCCGTATCCGCAGGTGCCGGTGACTTTGGCCCTATCCGCACGCACGGGCAGCGAAACATCGAGGAAATCCAAAAAAGAGGAGCCAGGATTCTTATAACCGCCTGCCCTGGCTGTTTCAGGGCTTTTAAAGATATGTATCCCCGGATGTTTGGAAAGCTTGATTTTCAGGTCATGCAGGTTTCCCAGTACCTGGAGCTCCTGCTAAAGGAGGGTAAACTCAGTCCTGAGGCCGGTCTTAATCACAGGGTTTTTTATCATGACCCCTGCCATTTGACACGGAGTATGGGGATATATAGTGAAGCAAGAAGAATGTTGGAGATGATTCGGGGTACCGAGCTTGCCAACAAAACTCCTGAAAACTCTGCTTGCTGCGGTTTTGGAGGTGGGGTAAGAGTAAATTATCCTTCCGAATCCCTTGCCCTGGCATCGGACAGATTCAGAGCTGCAGAAAAACTGGGGTGTGACGTAATTATTACGAACTGCGGAGGCTGCATGCAGAACCTCATTGAGGCCCGAAGGGATGAAAAAATAAAAGTTTTTGACCTTGCTGAGTACCTTTCCCTTGCCTGTGGAATAAGAATAGACCGGGAAGACAGGAAAATGATCGAACTTGTCAACAGGGCTTACAGGGCCTGCGTCTTCGGTTACTCTGAACCCGATAACTTTTGATCAGATTCTTTCCAGGCAATTTGTACTTTTTCCCGGAGTTATGATCCACTACAAACTGTCTTTTCATTGGACGATACAAAACAATCAAATTTTAATGATATAAAATTAATATTCCTCCAGTATTCGCATCAAAAATATAAGAAGCCAAAATCCGATAGGCTTTAAACTGTTGGTTTAATCTTATCACTCGATTTACATTTTATGGCATGTATTAATTCTGGAGGAAAATAGAATGGTGGATTCCAGGGAAAGTAACGAAAGATACAAAAAATTTAAGGAAAGTAATGTAGGAGTTCTTGATGCGCTAAACCGCATATGCGACGAATGGCTTTTGAATAAGGATGAGAAAACTTTCCTTAAAGTGAGAGGCCAGAGCGGTGGATCCAGGATATCCGTACTTGATGACGTTTATGAGGCAATTCTCGAATATGTAGAGGCTAAAGGAGAGTTTGAAAAGGATGACTTTGTACTCGAGTTTTGCGAACTTCTGAAAAGTGAGAATATGGACCTATATGAGCGTTTAATGAGTAAGATTGTCGGCGATTTTGTATTCAATGTAGTAAAAGCTTATTCTGTGAGTAAACAGGATTGATTGGGCACGTTATTATATTACTCATTAATTTTTTTTATTTTTAAAATTATCTTTTTCGTTCATGCCTAATGTAAGTTTTCTTTCTATCTTTATATAGACCCATATTTTATCTTTACAAATTGTCTTCAATTAAGTTGTTATACTATACATTATTCTAGCTAATGTACCCTACTCTTTGCGATAAATTTATATATTTATACGCACTACTATCAATTAGTAAATCAAATTTGCTTGATTTACATTTAACTGCCATTTTAAATCTCCATAAAACTGCAAACCTTCGGGATAATTTGCCTTTAAACCTCCATTATTTTCTTATTTTTTGTTTTTTACTATTATTTTTGCTTTTCTAGTCATTATTTACTTTTGATTTCACTTTTCTCGACACAAGATTAATTAGATGATATAGCTATTATGCAGGAAACTCCAACATGATGCGGAACATCCTATCATTTAAAATAAAGGCTCTGATTTTTGATATCCATACCTGTTGCAGGTTCGAATTCTGGTGAAAACTATGGCTGATGCAGTTCACTGGGCAGATATTGTAGCCGAAAGTATGCTAAAAGAAAATAGTAAACATCTTGTTGCTATGGAAATTATTCCTTCTGGCAACATTAATATCAATAATATTAGAGAAGCGGTTACTGCCGACGCTGTTTATAAGGCTCTCCTTGATAAGGAGGAGGATGCCGATTTCATCTGTATAGTGGACAATTTTTATCCCCTGCAGAAAGTTTACTCGTTTCTTCCGGAGAGCTATATCGAACATGTAGGAAAGCCCATCTCCGGAATTCCCTGCCCTTGTGGGACTTGCGCAAATTATGCAGAACATTTCCTCAAACCTTCTCTTGAAGCCCTGAATCGAATAGGGATCAATCCAAGAGTATACAGGACAGAAGAGATATACCAGGCAGGCAGGTATAATGAAGCAATAAAGACTGCCCTTATTAAGAGAGAAATCATTGCAAAAATCCTGGAAGATTTTTCCGGAAAAGCCACAGCATACAATTGGAGTCCTTTTAATCCCGTTTGCGGTAAATGCGGCAAGATTACTAAAACGAAAGTGATAGGCTTTGACTCGGAAGCTGAGACTGTGGAATATACCTGTGCCTGCGGTCACTCAGGAACAGTACACATGGCAGGAGGAGGAAAACTAACCAGGAGCATGGAATGGCCTGCTCGCTGGGCAATCTTAAGGGTTACGACCGAGCCTCTTGGAAAAGACGTTTCTTCGAAGGGTAGTTCTTACGATACCGTAAAAAGGATTGCACAGGAAATTTTCGGGACTAAAGCTCCTTATCCTATCATATGTGGGCAGATAATGTCTGGAAAACGAGGAATAATAAATCTGCCTAACGAAACTGTTATCTCTCCTACAAATGCGACTTTCCCGGTTTCAGATCTATTTGAGATAATGCCTCCAGAGATTCTTCGCTATATGATAATCCGTACGAAGCCTGAAAAGACGATATATCTCGATCCAGGGCAAAATTTTCTGACTATTACGGACGAATACGACCGGCTCAGGACTCATTTCCGAAGAAAAGATCCTTCGTTTGGTATTTTTGAAAGCAGAATTTGCGAACTTTCCCGGTTAACAGATATCTGTCACTCAGAGATATCTTTCAGGCATATGGTTACTATTTACCAGGTTGCCAGAGGGAATTTTGACCAAATCCTTAAGATTGTAAGACGCTTAGACTGCTCACCGGAATACGAAAAATATATAAAGGAGCTTATAGACAACGTTTCCAGGTGGCTTGAACTTTGTGCCCCTCCTTTTGTAAAATTTAAGGTGAAAGAGACCGTACCTGTGCAGGCAGCAACTCTTTCGGAGCTTCAGAAGGCTTTTCTTTCAGCTTTCTCAGCCCATATTAGAAACAGAGAAAGACTCAGCGCAGAAGAATTTCATATGCTGATTTACTCCGCAAAAAAGGAGGATTCCGATCTGAATATAAGAATTTTGGAAAAGATAAATAAGCAGGCACAGCACATAGGCTCAAGAGACATTATACTACAGGTAGAGCCTGGAGACCTTTTTAAAGCTATTTATATCTCTTTACTGGGGAAAAACTCAGGCCCTAGAGCCGGATGGTTTCTTTCTTCTTTTGAGAAGGAATTCCTGGTAAAAAGATTCAACGAGGCATCGGCCTATAGCCCGGGAAAACACTGATTTTTATGGACAAATCGGATATTCACACTCTTGCAGGTTCGCAAGCAAAGTCCTTAAAAGCACACATACGCGCATGGGATAAAGAGTATTGTCACCGTAGATGGGGTGGGCCGGCACCTATAAAGAATCTGCAGGTTCACCTTCTACCAGGGTCGAAAGTTCTCGATGCAGGATCGGGAAACGGCAGATACCTGACTGAACTTACAAAATATTATTTGACTTTTGGCGTTGATATTTCTGTAACAGCCCTGAGCAATTCCAGAACACAGTTAAAGAGAAACGGCAGATTTGCCGAACATATCAGGTCAAGTATCCATAAGCTTCCTTTCAAATCTCACTCTTTTGACGGAATCCTCTGCTATGGTGTGCTTCAACATCTATTCCCGGATGAAAGAGAAGCAGCTGTAATGGAATTTAGGCGTGTGCTCCGAGAAGGAGGTTTAGTCTTCTTTGAGGCCTTCGGTTCTGAAGATATGCGCTGTGGGGAAAATTCCTCTATTCCTTATGAAAAAAACACTTTTATCCGGCAAAACGGATTAATCTATCACTATTTTACAAAAGAAGAAGTAAATACGCTTTTTCAAGAGTTTGAAACGACGGAACTGGATAATTTAATTAAGGAAAAAACATTCAGGGGGGAAGCATATAAGAGACATATGATAAGGGGAATCTTCCGAAAGTTTTAAATTCCCACCTTAAGATGCATTCTTCATTTACATTGTAAAAATCAAACGGAATATGTTTTAATTATGTTGGGACCTTCTCATTTTATTTCATTATGTAAATCCGAGCTTCAGATAATTTAATAGAATTATGAGAAGAGCTCCGAATATACCACCTATGGCACAGATTACAATTGCTAACCAGGTAATTGCGATTTCAATTCCGAGTAAAAACTTTGCTGCGATCAGTACCAAAATCCCAAGTACTGCATTTATTGCAAGACTGGTGGCAGTCTTGAGGATTTTATATAAAACAAAGGCTACTATAATTGCTAGAATTAGAACTATGATTTCTGTTATTGGAAATACCATATTTCTTAGAAGGAGTTCTACTTATTTATAATTATCATTGAGTTTATAAAAGATAGAAGAATCAAAACGATTCCTGGAATTGATAACTGTTTTACATTTCTCTATGTAAGAAAATAAATATATATAGGGATTTTTTATATACCGATTAAACTTTTATATTTTTGAATATTATATATAATAAAGCAAGTAATAACACCGCCACAAATGGGAGAAGGGATCTAAATGATTCATTCTCTAATCTCCCTTTTATTTTCACGATGAAGCGGGATCTAATAGTGGACCCGCACTGGTTTCTTCCAAACGGCGATGAGTCTTTTGCACATTTTCCACTCATCGCCGCACCCTTCTTAAAATTTGAGAAAAATTGGGTTTTAACCCAACCATTTCAAATATTACAATTTACAGTTTTCTGCGTTCAACTATAGCCAGTACGCCAAGAACCACAGCAACCACTACAATTAAGGGAAGTTCCGGAACCGGAACACTCGGCAAGGTAGTTCTTTGACCTGAAATCGAATAAACCTGTACCGGATTTTGGGTGGTAGAACCGAACCCTTTATCTAACGATTTTCCCTTAAATGCATTCTTTATATAATCACTGAAGCCCTCAATGAATGGTGTTTGGAACAGATTGGTTTTGGATGCAAGTTTGGAGTTCAACGAAGTTGCTGCATTGGTATTAATAATTGATGTTGGATAAATCGGAGTCTTATATCCGGATATATAGTTACGGTTAAGACTTAACTTAACGTTAGAAGGAACAGAATTCTTTATTGCGTAACCACTTTTACCGTTCTTGATATTATTATTCGAAATAGTTACGGTACGAGTGCCCGAAACTGCGCTATTGATGTTTATTCCTGCGATATAAGAACCGATGATGTCATTATTACTAATTGTTATCCCGTTACCGCATCTTGTGATAGCTATGCCGCCATTTCGGGTAACTCCTTCATTT
>JAUPKV010000459.1 GCA_030837265.1 Methanobacteriota archaeon | reverse complement strand
CCTTGCATTAATGCAGCTTGCCCTGCGCTATATGGCTATTTATACGGATCAGCTTATGACCGACTACATGAGGATGCGAGCCATTCCGGGACCGTGGCCTGCAGCGGAGAGGCTCCTTGTCTGCATCCGTCCGGGCCCGACAGCCGAACATATGGTCAGGGCAGCATACAGGCTTGCAAATAGATTTGACGCTGACTGGATTGTATTTTCAGTGGATATCAGTGACGATAGGGCTTTATCTTCATTGGAACATACCTGGCTCAACCAGGCCCTTGAGACAGGCAGACGGCTGGGAGGACGGATTGTTCGCTACCGTGGAAGTGATATAGCCGATGAAATCACACGCTACGCTCGGCGGAACAATATCAGCATGATAATGCTCGGGAAACCCCATGGTCTGGATATAATTTCTTCTCCGGTATACAGGGTGATTCGGCAGTCCCAAGGCATTGATATCCATCTTTACGAGCCAAAAGGAAACAGTGTATACATACCACTCAAAAAGCAGCTCCCTCTCTTTTTTACAGCTGAATATGCAATTAGCCTCATTCTAATTGCAGCCGTGGTAGGCATCAATTTTCTTCTAAAAGAGTTTATCGGTTCTTCAAACCTGCTGTTTATCCAGCTTATTCCGGTATTGGTATCAGCGTTCTTTTTCAGGCGCAGAGTGGCTCTGTTTACGGCAGGAGTGAGCATTATAATTTTCGATTTTCTTTTTGTCAAGCCATACTATACATTTTCAGTCAGCGACTGGGAATACTTCATTGCTTTTATCGGATATGTCACTATCGCCTTTATTATCAGCAGCCTTGCCACCCGGCTGCGCCATTTACTGCCTCAGATCTGGCAGAGCGAAGCTGAAGTGGGAGCAACAGCGGGCCTTTCTCGCGAGCTTGTTGAG
Organism: Methanobacteriota archaeon; assembly: GCA_030837265.1. The sequence continues at coordinate 2,941 of JAUPKV010000459.1, read as the reverse complement.
GCAAAAATACAACAAGATGTTTTCAATACTCTAGCCAATCAAATGCACAATTTTGGGCCAGGAGCTTTTGCGGTACTTATATCAGATCACGAAGGGCTCCAGATTGGAGCCGGAGACTCTAACTACCCGCTCAACGACAAGGAGAGAACTATTGCTATGTGGGCTTATAAAAACGGCCAGATAGCTGGCTATGGGACAGATAACCTTCCTGCAGGCAAAGGATATTATATCCCGCTCAAAACTCACAGGAAGATTTATGGCCTCATAGCATTTGCCTTTGAAAAACCTGGAGAGGCTCTAACTCCGGAGAACAAAGAATTATTTGAAACTATGGCGTTCCTCGGGGCTCTTGCACTTGAACGACTGTAATGCAAGTGGCCTGCAAAGTAATTAAAATAATAAAGGTTAAATAATAATCTAAAATATTTTTAACCATAAGGATGATTGCACGTGATTTGTTACTTCAACATTCACATCTCGAACCTTGTCATGACCCCATGTAACTCTTCAGGTGGAAGCTTGTAGAACTGGACAAAGGAGGGAGAGAGTTTTTTAATTACAGAGAAAATTCTCCACACTATGTTACTGGCAAATATATCTTCTATGCCGTAAAAGATTGTTTTTTCGTAAATGCCATTCTCTTTTAGAATTTTCTCGACATCAACTACTTCCATGTATCCTGCTCTGATCTCAAAAACCTTCAATCCTTTTGCAGCTTCTGATGTAAAAGCACTTTCTACCCCAAATGGACTGTCGAGCTTGACAATTGAAGCAAATATATTATTTTCATAAATAATATTATTCTTGAACATTATATGTGCTATATATTGAGGAACTCTAGTAATATCTCGTGCAAAGAAAAGGGCAGTTCCACTGATTTTACTTTCATTGGTATACAGATCGTTGTATTTTCTAAGGAAATCATCAACTTTCATAGGCTTCATGATTTCATAAAGCCTCTTTTGTCCGGAGGTATAAATTGTGATCAGAGAAAATACAGAGGCTGCTATAATAATTGACCAGTAACCCCCATGAGGTATTTTATAACTGTTTGAGAGCAGGAATACTAAGTCAATAAACGTGATGAGTAGTGAAATTAAGGCTTTTGTATTCTGTTTTCTATGGTAGAATATTGAGGTCATCAATATGCCTGTAATTGACATTGTTCCAGTAACTGCCAGCCCGTATGCAGCAGCAAGATTATGGGATTCTTTAAAAATAGCTATCATAAATAATACGGCGATCAGGAGTGCCCAATTTACTGAACTGATGTATATCTGGGATTTTAATATCCCGGAAGTGTAGTCAATTTTTAACATCGGCATTACACGGGTTGTAATCCCCTGGTATACAATCGAGAACATGCCGCTTATCATGGCTTGAGAAGCGATTATGGTAGCTGCAATACTCAGGATCAGGAAAGGAATATATAACAGACTTGCCTGCTGATTTATCATCTCAAACAATATGTTTCTAGAATCCGGATTTCGTATAATGAATGCTCCCTGTCCCAAATAATTTAAAACCAGCGCCAGGAACACAAATCTCCAGGCTTTCAAAATAGGCTCTCTTCCCAGATGGCCCATATCAGCATATAGTGCTTCTCCTCCTGTAGCGCAAAGGATAACTTCGGACAAAACAAAAAAACCTATAATACCATTGTCTAAAAGGAATCTGATAGCATAATAAGGATTTATAGCATAAAGCACATTAGGATTATAAAATATTGAGAAAATACCTGAAAAAGCGATTGATAAAAACCATAAAACCATTACCGGCCCAAAAATCCATGTAATTTTTTCTATTCCTTTACTCTGAATTGAAAAAAGTATTATTGCAATTAGGCTGGAAATAAGCATTATTGTTCCTTGCCCTATATTTTCGAACGCAGGAACAATACGCATACCTTCGACAGCACTCAAAATACTAATGGCAGGCGTAATTACTCCATCCCCAATAAGAAAAGAAGTACCTATATAGGCTAATATTGTAACAAAAGTTATATTTCTACTCGATTTCAGCAAGGGAATAAGTATCTCTTTTAAGACAATTGTTCCGCCTTCACCTTTTTTACCCAGGCTCATTGCTAGCCAGGCATATTCCAGAGTAACGAGTATAATAAGTGTCCAGATAATTAGAGACAAAACCCCTATCACGTGGTCTTCGGTAGGTTTTGTGAGAAGAAAGATAACTGTCAAAGTATAAATGGGACTGGTCCCGATGTCCCCAAAAACAAGCCCCATAGAATTTACTACTCCCCTCAGTTCGGATCTGGAAATCATAATTTATCACCTGATCTTTTCATTGAAATGAAAAAAAGCAACTTCTTGAGATGAAACTCCCATACGATTAAGTCTGAGAGATAGATCATGGTTTTCTTCTGCCAGATACGAGTAAAAGTTAAGTGGATTTTCACTGAGTAATCGACTTGCTAACTTTCCTGCTATCATATAATTTCATCTCTGTTTTTATTCTTTAATTCCGGTAAATTAAGCAAAGGGCAAACATATTTTTTATAATAAATATGATATGGCTTAAATTAATGATTCTGAGAATTACTTTTTCATATATAAAGATCATGACCCAGCTATAGAAATTAATATTGACTCATAACAAACCAATATTTTATTCAAGCAGTTAATATATGGACATATAATTCTCCAATTAATACCAATTTGTCTGAATTTTTTAACTTCATCTTAAAAAAGCACTATGATTTCCTTTTTTTCACATTTCAAACCTTGTCATCACTCCATGAAGCTCGTCAGGAGGGAGCCTGTAGAACTGGACAAAGGAGGGAGAGTTCTTTTTAATCAAGGAAAAAACTTTCCATATCAAATTATCGGTAAAAATGTCTTCTATGCCGTAAAAGATTGTTTTTTCGTGTTTGGAAAACAAAACTTACCACCTTATTTATCGAGAAATATGGGTACGAGTATAT
>JAUPKV010000458.1 GCA_030837265.1 Methanobacteriota archaeon | reverse complement strand
GGCTCGCGAGTGGAGGTAAACGGCATACAGGTACAGTTTGTTCAGACCTATGGGTTTGCAAAGCATGAAGAGCCTCTTATCCTGATAGGCAGTCATGGGTTTCTGGAAATAGCCGTAAATGGCGGAAATGCCGCGCTTAAATTTGGCCTTAAAAATGGGGATAGGGTGGCAATAAAGATCCTGTGAGATGATTAAATGTTAAATACTGCTATATTAGAAAAATGAGAGATTGATCGCGCAGTAGGTCCGGGTTTTAAGGCAACCTGAGATTTGCAATTGCATCGGGATTCACTACGTTCTGGGGCTCTCCGTCAATATACTTCTCTATGTTGGCAACGCAAACTGATATGGCTTTCTCAAGGGCTTCCTGAGTTACAAAACCTATATGAGGAGTCAGTACGACGTTTTCGAGCTCTGTAAGAGGATGATCTGCGGGCAACGGCTCTGTTTCAAAAACGTCCAGTCCAGCTCCTCGGATTTGTTTTTCTTGCAGGGCTTTTATCAATGCAGCTTCATCAACTACTTTTCCCCTGGCAGTATTTATCAGGATTGAACTTTTTTTCATTTTTGCTAGCTCTTTTTCCCCAATCATTTTTTCTGTGGAAGAATTTAATGGAACATGCAGAGTGACAATGTCAGATTCAGCAAGCAAGGTATCCAGATCTACAAATCTCACTCCGAGTTTTCTTGCTTTTTCTTCACTGGGATGACCTGTAAACGAAAGAACATTCATATCAAAACATTGAGCTATCCGGATAACTCGCGTTCCTATACTCCCGGTACCGATTACCCCAATTGTCTTTCCCATTAGCTGGTTTCCAATATTGTCTCTCCAGTCAAAACTCCCTTCTCGAAGCTTGCTATCTGCAATACGCACATTCCTCATGAGATCCAGAGCCAGGGCAAAAACCAATTCAGCAACCGAAGAAGTTGCATAACCAGGGACATTGGATACTATTACGCTCTTTTCATTTGCAGCCTCAATGTCGATGATATTGTATCCTGTTTGGCATATCGAAATCATTTTAAGGTTCGGAGATGCATTAAATGCATCTTTTGGAAAACCGTATCTACCGCCAAGCACCACTATAGCTGCATCCCTTACCCTCGAGATAAGTTCTTCAAGAGAGGAAGGTATACTATCAAAGACCTTCAAATCTCCAAGTATTTCCAGTCTTTTTCTATACTCTTCCGGCAGGAATACGGGATCTGAGACAACTATTTTCATATATTCAATCTCCCCTGACCAAAAATTCATATTCATATCATTTCTGTCAAACTTCCACTTATCTGGCTTAAAAAGAGAAAAAGAAAGTATTTAGGCTCTGATTTTAAAAGTTTCTAAAGCCGCTGGCTTCAAGCTCATTTAAGTTCTCTAGGCTGCTTATTTTCAGGCAAAGTTGGCAGAGGCATGGTATTGATAAGGATAGGGCTCCGGACTTCTTTAGCTCTTTCGATAACTAATTCTTTCCCTTTCTGTGTTAGAGCAAAGAGCGGTACAGCAGTACCCACCTGAGCAAGAGGCTTTGCAAGATCTCTGACCTTTCTTGATGCACAACTGGTTGTAATATCCGCATTTTCCAGAAGGATACGTGCTTCTTCCTCGCTGAAGCCTGTGACATGTACACCAATGACTATCAAATCAAGTCCAAGCTCGGCTTCAAGTTTCCGCAATTCTTTTGCAGTTTCAGCAACAGCAACCGTCACAGCTATCTTTATGTATCCAAGTTCGGCCGCCTTTTTGACACCTGCTACCGGGTCAATTACTGCAGTTGAGGAGTCAAGTACGATTCCACCCTGCTCGGTTATACCTTTAATGATACATTCAATAGGCTCAGTTTCGACAAGTCCGGACATCCTGCCGCCCATGCCCTGAACAAGCACAGGATTGTTGGAAATTACAGTTCCTGCACCTTCGCAGGCGGTCACTGTCGTATCAAGAAGCCCTCTGTTGAGGCCTGTCATCATAACTTCGGAAGCTCCGAATCCTACAAAATCTTCAAGTATCAACTGGCGCCTGTCTGTAAACATCCCAAAGTCGCTTATCCTGAATTCAATGTTCTTTTTAACTTCTTCAGGAGTTATTCTCTGGATGCCACGTACCTTCGCAAAAATCGGGCACCATTCAACTGCAGGCTGCCCAACTTCAATGACTTTTCCGTCTTTTATGACCACTCTCGTTTTTCCAAGTAATTCTATTATGTGAGACATATTTTCACCTTTTTAAAAGAATGAGAAAATATAAATTTTAAGAAATTCAAATTAGGTAAAAAGTAATATTTTAATTTTGCATTTATTGATATAATAGTGTTTGGTATTAGGCATCTGATTTAGCTTCAGTCTAAGCGATTCATTCAGAAAATCAATTGCTTTGCACATTTTAACTGTTTAGCTTTTTGTTGTTTTACATACCTTAAGCCACACTGGCGTCTTTAAACCAAAAGAAGTAAATTCGAATTATCTATATCATAAAAAATTTAATATATTGTGAAAGTATATATTTAGTTATGAACATAAAAATAGCACAAGAGACAAAAGCAAATTGTATACTGGACATAACAAAGAGCTACGGTCGAAGTGCAGGGCGCAGATTTCAAAGATTATTAGAGAATAGAGAACAGGCTTTCGGCCAAAAACTCACTCATGAAGAAATTTTGAATGTATACAGACTATTTGACTTAGAGCTGCAAAAGACCCTACCGGTGCAGAATTAAATTGAGACCTTTATTACAGTTGTCCTATCATCTTTTAAACCATTAATTAATGATTGTTCTCTAACTTATAATTAGTTATAATTAGCACGCAAGCTTATGCAAAATGGGTAAGAGAAGAAAGTATTATAGATTTCCTGCAAATGAAGGTCATTTTTTCCTGACTTGAATCTGAACTTCGGTCATGAGTTCCTCTTCGGGCACTTCTGCAGGATCGTTCAGATATAGTTCCCTGCTCGGGCCAAAAGGTTCCAGGTTTTTCTCTTTGGAAAATGAGATTACCCTGTTGTAACCAGCTTCAACTCCGGGATACGGTCCTCTGTACACAGCTGAGACAGCCTTAATAGCTGGCAGAGTCTTAATCTCCATTTGTGGGTCTTCGACTGAAATTCTGCCCGAAACCGGGAGTGCGACTTCAATATCGGCACCAGTTTCTTTATATTCTTCATCATGGCAAATACACATAATCGGGCCAGTAACCTTTACACGGTTCCGCTGGTTTTCAGGGCTGTTGACACACGTGCAGACTTCTTTAACGAGCTTATGAATAGTATCAGCATAAGTCCCTACCTCACGCTTGCTAACCACTCGTATCTCGGGTATTTCCTTAATAACCGGTTCTGTAACGGACATTTCGAATAACTCCAGAATTTTGTTACTATTTTTGCAGGCTCCCTGCAAGATGCCTTCGACCTTTTGCAATTGCTTGATCTCGAATCGAGTTTCTTCAAGCTTGTTCCTGAAAAATGCCTCCATATGCTCATAACTTCCCTTGCTCTCTGCATCCAGAAGCACGGAAATCTCCTCAAGGGAGAAACCCAGGAAGCTCAGGATCTTAATTTTCATCCCCTTTTCCAGTTGGGAAACGGTATAATAACGATATCCTGTAAAAGGATCCTTTGCTTCCGGGACAAGCAACCCTTTCCTGTCATAGAGCCTGAGAGCTTTTTGTGAGAGGCGGGTCATGAAAGAAAACTTACCGATTGGAATCTGATCTGTTGGCATCTTACTCAACAAGTAAATTATTCTGAACTTAGATAAACTGCCTCACTTTTCCCCGGGGAAAACTTTTGTGTTAATAGGATTCTATTTGAAAACGTCTGCTGATATGAATATTATCCAAATATATATGAACAGGAAAAAAATATTTATATTTTCTGAACAATTTTATAACATGATGAATTTTCAAATAATGTATACATTTTTAAGGATCGATTCCGTATTTTGTATAAGTGCCATTTTAGGGGGGGAATGGTTACGAACGATAACAAATTTAACTATTTGGCTGCCATAGGTATTGTCATTTTGTGGATTTTAACTTATACCAGGGCATGAATAAGTAAGTCTGAATATAATTCCAGAACGTTGGAGTTATTAATTTGAAGTGATATGTTGGAGATGCCGTTCATTTTTCCGGTTGGGTACTGTATATCTACGAGAGTTGATCAACTTCATGGTTTAGAAAATGCTGAAAAATTATCTTGGCCCTCGTCCCTATACGTAACCTGATATTTAATCTCAAGCTATGTCGTAAGATTATTAGGAAAAAAGAGTAATTTGTTAATCTTTAATATAGTTGAGGTGGGAGAAATTGTCCACCTCATCCGATGTGTTAATTATTTTTTCGGTTTTTTGTTTTTATCTTTTGGCTTTTCTGCAGCCTTTGCGTCATGTGATTTAACTTTTTCCGGTCTTTCGTGTTCATGTCTTTCAAATTCTTTCATGTGTATCAACCCCTATGAATGGATTAATCTGTTTAATTTAGCATGTTATAAAGTGTTTTGATAGTATAAATAAATTTCATCAGTTTGACCATATAAACTAAAAAAACCTAACCAAACTCTGCGCCTTCTCCTCATCTGCACCTATTTCTCTATCATTACCAATTCCTGCTCTTGAGACTCAAACGCTTTTTCATATTGATAAAACTTCAAATGAAAAATCACTAAAACCTAAATTTTTTAGATACATAGAAATATAAATATATTATTTATACAAAGTATTAAATAAAAAAGTATTTATCTTTCTTTCATATATTATACGCCAAGGTAAAGATATTCCCCCAACAAACTCTCCCCCCAAATATGTTGTCTTTACCTTTCTTTTCTACTTTTTCTTTCCTTTCTTTTCTACTTTAAATAAGAATGAAATGAAGGTAAATAGAGTAAGAAAAGCCGTGACTACATCCCGTTACCCTCAAATCATAGTCCCCCAACTACGACCTAAAGAAGGTAAACTTTCACAAGAACTCTCGGGATGTAGTTCCCCTACTTACCTCTTATCCTGCTTTATAATAAGAAATGTCCATATATTAAATAAATTATTCAAAATATTATATATTAACAAATTGTATGTTAATAAAAGAAATTTTAATGGTATTAAATAGTAATCAAGTTAGATGCTTGTTGAAAAAGTCTTATTTTTATGAAATTTTTTAGGACTGTTCCCATTCAACTTCCAATTATTTTATTCTTTTAACCAGGACTTCAAAGATTCTGCAGAACCTGGTTTCAGGTCGACTTCTTCCGGATATAAGATACAATTAGTGCTATAGCAATCAAATAATTGAATCCACAGGGAATTGTAGGGGGAGAATTTGGAGGTATTTTCCCGCTTGTATTTGTATTCTGATCATGAACACTGTCTTCTGAGCCATACTCCGCCTGCACCTTTGTTCTCGTCGGATTGACCGCAATTCCACAAGGATACATTCCTACATTTACAGTAGCTATGACTTCATTTTTGTCCGAATCAATTACAGATACCGTATTACCTGGAAACATATTGTCGCCATTGATAGCCACATATACCTTTGTTCCATCAGAAGTGACTGCGATTCCTTGAGGTCTGTTTTCTACATTTACCGTAGCTATAACAGTGTTTGCAATAGTGCTTATTACAGAGACATATTTGCTGTCCCAGTTCGTCACATATACCTTTGTTCCATCGGGAGTGACTGCGATTCCCTTAGGCCAGCTCCCTACAGGCACGTTAGCTAGAACTTTATCCGTGGCTGTATCAATTACAGAGACATTGCCATAAACAAGGTTAGTCACATATGCCCTTGTCCCGTCAGGTGTGAATACAACTGCAGTAGGATCATCTACAGGTATCGTAGCCGTAACTTTGTTTAAGACCGTATCAATTACAGATATGTTACTGCTAAGATAATTTGTCACATATACCTTTTCCCCATTTGGTGTGACTGCAATTCCACTTGGGACGCTTCCTACTGTCACTCTGGTCATTAGATTATTACTTACCGTATCAATCACAGCTACGTCGTCACTGCCCTCATTTGCCACATATACCTTTGAGCCATCAGGTGTAACTGCAATTCCAACAGGATTATTTAATCCATTCACAGTAGCAATTACTTTATTTGCAGCCGTGTCAATTACAGAGAGATTGGTACTGAATTCTGAAGAACCCGGATCTCCTTCATTTGCTACATATATCTTTGAGCCGTCAGGTGAAACTGCAATTCCAATAGGATTGAATCCTACAGGTATGGTGGCAACAACATTGTTTGTTGCTATATCGATTACAGAGACATTACCAACTTCAGATACGTCCCCATCCTTCACACCATCCGTAACGTATGCAAATGGCTCAGCGATCGTGCTGCCTCCTGGCATTAAAAGTAACAGCACCGCTGTTCCCAGGGCTAATAGCAGAATATGCTTTCCAGTAGTTCTTTTGTTCTCCATATTAAAAGAGGTTAAATTCAGTATATTATGTAAACTTAACTAATTTAAAAATATATTTTAGATTTTATAAATAAATATTTATAAGAATTTTGAATACCCGGATCAGATATTTCTTGAGTTTCAGAGTTTAACCAACCGGATAATCCCTATCTTCGGCTCATAACACTGCCCTTCCTCAAGGAGAGAACTGACAACTTCTTCTACAATTTCCTCGGGGATACCTCTGGATACGGCCGCATCCACAAAAGTTGCATAATCGACTCCCTTGTATCCGCCCATTTCCTTAAGGAGTTCGATCACGAATTCTTTCTGGTCGGCGTTGGATCCTGTATTATTTTCGGAATCAAAATTGAGGGACTTGAGGCCTTCCCGGATAGAAGCTCGGATCAGTGTTGCAAATTCCTGCGGAGCACATTCCCGTTCAAGAGTAATAGTAACGCCTTCGGCAAGCTCGGGTGAAATTCCTTTGTTCAGGAGGTATTCACGGAGTTTTTCTCCGCGATAGCTGCTGGCCAGGGCGTCATGGAAGGTTTCAAGACGCTCGACTGTTTGCTCTGCAGTGTCTACGACCCATCTGTTGCGGATTTCTTCGTCAACTATGTTGGCTTCTTCAGCCCGGATTGAGATGAAAATTGATCCGGGTTCGGGTTCGTAAATTCGGACTTTACCGGTGAGAGCGACGAAGGCAGGGATCTTAACCGTTGAGAAGAAAACAGATGCATCGGGTTGATATTGGCCGGCGTATACTGTAAAAGCACCGGTAGGGTCAACGATTCGCGCTTTCCACATGTCGTTTTGCGTGCCTATGCTGTCGAGTTCCGTGATTACTCCGACAATGAAGACGCGGTTGAGGATTAGTCCCAGAGGGCTAATAAGCAGATTGGGAGATTTCGAATCAGCAGCCTGTAAATCGAGCCTGGCCGATTTTTCAAGCTCTCTGCAGGCTTCAAGTTCCCTTGCAAAAACTCTTTTGGCAATTTCACGCTTAAGCAAGGCCCTTTCCTCCATTGGGGAGCTGTGGACTCCTATCATGGCCATCCATGTCCTGTCTTTCCTCTTCACCTGGTCCCAGGCGATGAAGCAGTTCCACTACTCTGACAGCAAGGTCATCTTCGGGGATCCAGACTTTTTCAGCGGTGAAAAAAGTTCCGTATTCACTCTGTGAGGAATTTCCGCGGACTGCAAGGCAGCGGCCTGTAAGGAAATGCCGGAGGTCCTCGTAGACTGCGTCTTTGGAGACATCGGAAAACATTAGTTGTTCAGCTTCTTCAAGGGTTTTTCCGTAGATGGATTCGGCAAGTTCCCGGGGGAAAGTTACGGATATGGAGCCGGTTCCATCATCCAGTACGGCTTTGATTCGCATGTCCCTTATCCCTTCTACTTTGCCGTGAACCCTGCAACTTGCTTTCTGGATTACACGGCCGCATTCGGGGCACCGGGAGATAATTCCCGAGCCTGGTCGGATAGAAATCAAATTACCAACTGTGGCTACGTCGAACATGCTGTCTCTTGAGTTTATTTCTTCCATTCTGAGAGGAAGAGAGTCTTTTGCCGCGGATTCGAAGGTAAAGGCGAGTTTTTCAGCTTCTTCGGGCTTAAGAAGGGAAACCAGTGTGCTGCTCAGGATATTCACAGACGGCATTCCCCTGAACATCCGGATCTGGGCTCCTTCAATTCGGATAATACTTCCTATATCAATTCCCGGAAGTTCGATCCAGGAAGAAAAAGGCAACCTACCGGTCTCATCTCCGAGCATACCCGAAACCACCCTGGACTGGCGTCCTTTAACCATAACTTCCCTGTGAGAAAGCTGAAGCACGCAGGCTACTGTCCTGACGGAAAAATCTGCTCCACTGATGTCAATCAGTTTTTTTTTCTGATTTCCTAAGATTTCGGAGAGGGAAGGCAGCGAGGAATCCGGGACTTTCGACACGAGAGACTGCTCCCCTATGGAAAGCCTTATCCTGTTCTGCCACAAGCGAGTGTAGGCATTTTTTATATTGATGACATCTCCGATAGAGGCTGGCAGCTCTTTCCAGGAAGAAAACGTTACTGAACCCGTTTCATCCGCAAGAACCCCAGAATATATCTTAGAAGGTCCTTTCAAAACTCCTTCTTGAGATTTGGTTCCTTCCTTAGGTTTGATCGGTTTTTCCCCAAGATCAAGGATCCGGCCTGTGATTTCAAAATTCTTCAGGTTAGCTGAAATATCTTTTACTCTCAGGATCTTGCTTTTTCCCCCAAACTTGCGTAGGATAGTCTCTTTTGCAACATCTGGCGGCACGTGATAAGCAAGAAGTTTTTCGTACTCTGCCTGTATGCCAGTCTTTTCTATATCTCCAAGCACCCTGGTTAATTCTTCAAGATGGGGCGCAGTTTTTTTATCCATTTTTAAGCCTCCTTTTGAGACAATAACAAATAATTATGATTTTACAGTTAATTGAGTTTCACATATTTCAGGTTTTACAATAAACCGAAGTAATGCGAATCTGAAATAAGAGAAAATTATGAAATTATCCAAAGACATGTTGCGAGCTAATATCTATGAACTAATATAAAAGATATGTTAAAAATTAATTATCTTCTTCAAAAAAATATTCAATGGCAGAATAATAAAAGAGGTAGTAATAGAAGAGAAATTAGATCAAATAAAGAGAAAATTTATCCACTTCTAAAATGACAGAACCAAATCAAAAGACAAAAGAGGAAGGAAGAATATGGAGATAGGAAGAGTAACTTAAAATGGGAAAAGTAATTGAAAGAATCCATTTGGGAAGAGTAATTAAGAGGAACTTAGATGGAAAGAGTAAAAAAAGGAAATTCACTAATTTTCAAAATAACAGTATTTGCAACTGCTCTTGCAATAATCTTTACCTGCACTGCCGTTTCCGCCAATAACCTGAAGGTAGACCCTTCAGCAAATGGGAACTATACTTCGATTCAAGCCGCTATAGATGACGCAAATGCCGAAGATACGATTTTCGTGAACCCTGGGAATTATACTGAAAATCTCAGAATCGACAAGCAAGTTAGAATCTGGTCCGATTCGAGGAAACCGGAGGACACCATTATCAGGGCAGCTGACCCGACAAAAAGTACCGTAGAAATTAGCGAAAACAAGGTATCTTTTAGTGGGTTTAGCATCGAAGGTTCGGAAAAAGAGCAAATATCACTTAAAGGCGCAGATTACTGTTTTATAAATAATAACTGGGTTCAAAGATCAGAGTTCGGAGTCCTCCTCAATAACTCCAACAGCAACACTATAAGTGATAACAATATTACCCTGAACAAAAAGGGTATAAGACTCGAAAACTCGAATTCTAACACTATTGAGGACAATATTATCGCCTATAATTTCATCTATGGGATTTCCCTGGATGGGAGTAGCAAAAACATTATAGACAACAATTTCTTCAAAAATAAAGAAAACGTCGATGAGAAAGCCATAAATGCTGACAATATCTGGCAGAGTCCTCTCATAACCAAGCAGAATATTATCAAAGGTCCTTACATCGGAGGTAACTACTGGGCGAACCTTGACGGCAAAGGTTACAGCGAGACCTGTGTGGATGAAAACAACAACGGAATTTGTGACATATCATATAACATAACAGGTGGAGGTACTGATAAGTTCCCGCTTTTCCCAAAATTCCCAAACGCAGTCAAAGCTCTTGATAATAAACTAAATTCTACTTCCACTGCTTACAAACAAGCCTTGATAGACGAAGAAAACAAGAAAAAGGCAACAACTCCTGTTAACACGACCAATGCAACTAAAAAATCCTCAAAAGAAGAAACTCCTGGCCCTGGCCTGGAAACAACTGTGCTGGCAGCGCTCGGTGCAGCCTATTTCCTGAGAAGGGAAAGGTAAAGTAATGGTTTTCAAATCTGAACAAAAAAGCTGATACGCCTCTTTATCAGATTTGATCATTAACCTCCTCTTGATTTTTATCTTGACACTTGTTCTCCTGTTTTCAGACTTCTTGATATACTTTTATTACCTGACCGTAACATATCTTGTTTTGGTATTATTACCAGCTGAATTTATTGCAGTCAAAATAACCGTATATGTTCCTGTCTTAGTGTATTTGTGTACAGGGTTTTTGAGTGTCGAATATGTTTTATCGCCAAAACTCCATTTCCATGAGGTTGGCGAACCTGTACTCTTATCAGTAAATTGAACATTCAAAGGAGCTTTCCCGGAGGACGGAGATGCTGAAAAAGCAGCAGTCGGGAGAGAAGCAACGGTTATAAAACTTGTTTTCTTTGTAGTGTTGCTCCCAGCAGTGTTCGTTACTTTTAAGCTGACTGTATATTTTCCTGCTTTTGTATATTTGTGTACAGGATTCTTGGAAGCTGAAGTAGTTTTATCGCCAAAGTCCCAGATCCATGAAGTAGGGTTGTTAGTACTTTTATCCGTGAAGGCTACTGTTAGCGGTACTTTTCCTGATACTGGTGAAGCAGTAAATGCAGCGACCGAATATCCCATTTTATTTATAACGGTTATGTAGTCAGTTTTCTTCGCAGTACTGCTGCCTACTTTATTTCCTGCTACTAAAATAACAGTGTATTTTCCGGCTTTATTATACACGTGAACAGGATTCTTGATTGTAGAACTTGTGTTATCGCCAAAACTCCAGGTCCATGAACTTGGTGAACCTGTGCTTCTATCCGTAAAAGCAACAGTCAACGGGGAATATCCATAGGTAAGATCACTTGTGAAATTTGCAAGCGGCAGTGACTGGGAGCGTGTTACTGCTACATAATTGGGTTTGCTTATAGTATTACTACCGGCAGCATTGGTTACTGTTAGCGCTACCGTGAAATTTCCTGCTGTGGAATAAGAATGTGTAGGGTTCTGCTCAGTTGAAGTATTTCCATCCCCGAAATTCCATTTCCATGATGTGGGAGACCCTGAACTACTATCTTTAAAAGTGACTTTCAGTGGAGTTGTTCCTGAGACTGGAGAGGCAGTGAATGCAGCAGCCGGGAGGTAACTGAGAGTGGCCATGTAGATATCCTGGTTGCCATTGCGTCCATCAGTCCATACTATCCGGTTACCATAGACAGCTGGATAATACTGATATGAACTGGTGGAAATGTGACTTTCCTGACTGGTGGAAAGGTTGTACATGTAGATATTTGACTTTCCATTAAGGTTATTGGCCCATACAATAATATCACCATGGATAGCAGGGTCATTCACAGATTCATTTTTTGTAATCCTTGTTTCCTTAGAACTTGAGAGATTGTACATATACAAATCTCTGTTTCCGTTTCTATAATCACTCCACACGATCCTGTCACCGTGTATTGCTACAAACACTGCTTTTCCACTGCTTGAAACCTTTGATTCCTTTAAGCTGGAGATATTGTACATGTAAATATCCCACTTCCCATTACGATTGTCAGACCACACTATCCTCTCACCATATATAGCAGGAAACACTGCCGATCGGCTTGAAGTAATTCGGGTTTCTTTTTGAGTTGAGAGATTAAACATATAAATATCAGAACCCCCATTTTGACTACCCTGCCATACGATGTTATTACCATAGATATGAGGCCAAATCTTATTGACTCCAGTGGAGGAGATCTGAGTTTCTTTGGAAGTGGAGAGATCATACATAAATATATTCTGGCTTCCACTGCGATTATCAGACCATACTATCCTGTTATTGTATATATCAGGGAACACTGCTGAATTACAGTTAGTTATCTTAGATTCTTTCTTCGTCGAGATATTGTACATATATATGTCTGTGTTTGCATTATATCGACTTGATGATTCTTTATTTCGCCAATCGTCCCACACTATCCTGTCTCCGTAAATGGCAGAAATTCCCGCTAATCCGTTGGTGGTGATTCGAGTTTCAGTGATCGTAGGCAAAGTACTTTGTGCAGCATCTGCCGATGCTGTTGACAAGAAGAGAATTAAAAATAAAATAAGCGCATTTAAAGCTAAAGCTATAGGACACAATTTTTTGTTTTTCATGTATTAACCCCCATTTATAAACATTTAAAAAATATTATTACTAGTTTTAAGTTGTTCATAATTGTTAAACTTTTTCATAAAAATAAGAGATTAAACTTTCAATTGGAACTGGTATCTAGATATAAATATTCTAGAATTATGTAGAGTTAAGTATAAAAATAGGTAAGTAAAAATTAGTATACAAAGATAATATTCAAAATATAAAATGAAGAGTAAATATTTCTTTTCGCAGACAGAAAAGCATCCCCACTCCCATTTCCTAATTTATTTTCTTTTAGATTTTTCACTTATTTTTTACAACTATGTAACTCGATGTGGTTTTTATATTACTACCCCTGGCATTTTTAACCGTTAAGCTTACAGTATATTTTCCTGCTTTACTGTATGTATGTGCAGGATTTTTCTGGGTCGAATATGTGCCGTCTCCAAAACTCCATTTCCAGGAAGTTGGACTGTTACTACTTTTATCCGTGAACTGCACTTTCAGTGGTGCCTTTCCGGATGTCGGAGAGGCAGTAAAAGCAGCAACAGGAGCTTTTAAGACATTTACAACAATAAAGCCAGCCTTTGTTACCGTGTTACTTCCTTCAGCATTCATTACGGTCAGACTGACTGTATATTTGCCTGCTTTACTGTATGTATGTACGGGGTTTTTGGCTGTTGAATATGTGCTGTCACCAAAACTCCATTTCCATGATGTTGGTGAGCCAGTACTTTTGTCAGCAAATGTTACTTTCAGAGGCTCGTATCCGGTAGTTGGGGATGCAGTAAAAGAAGCAGTTAGAGGGGGTTTTGAACTCAGAGTACCCATGTAGATATCGTAGTTAATTTCACCGTTCTGGTTCCTGTTGCGTTCATCTTTCCAAACTATCCTATCATCATAGATTGAAGGTTCACTTCGAGTATATTCATTATTAGTAATTTGAAATACAGAGGAAGTGGAAACATCATACATGTAGATGCCCCCATACCCGGGATCTGCACCCTTTACCCATACAACCTTGTTGCCATATACAACGGGTTGATTGTCATTGCCATAACTGAGATAATCCGGTGGGAAATAGAACAGAGTCAAGTTGGAAGTTGAGAGGTCGTACATGTAGACATTGTAGTTTGTACCTACACCTTCTGCCATCCACACAATTATGTCCCCGTAGATCCTTGGAGGACTCCACACATAATAAAAGGCCAATTCAGGGTAGTTTAACGGGCTTTCCACATAAGTGGAAACATTATACATGTAAATCAGCGGGTTCCCATAGGAATAGCCAACTATATTCCGATCATCATACCATACTATCCTATCTTCGAAGATATCGGGGTTCTTCTGATTTGATCCATTGGTGGTTATTTGGGTTTCCTTCCTGCTGGAAATATCGTACATGTAAATATCCCAGTTATCCGGACCATTGCGTCCATCCATCCACACTATCCTTTTTCCGTAGATTCTGGGATTGTAGGCTTTTCCGCTGGTTGTGACCCGAGTTTGTATTTTATTGGAGAGATCCTGAAGATAAATATCAGATCCTCCGTTGCGTTCATCCTGCCACACTACTTTATCGCCATAAATGGCAGGAGCTGTCTGACTTGATGTATTGGTAGTATGTATCTCCTCTTTTGTGGAAAAATTAAATATGTAAATATCCCAGTTTCCATTGCGGTCATCCTCCCACACAATGTTGTTTACGTAGATAACAGGATTTTGTGAAGTTGACGGATTTGTCGTGATTCGAGTTTCAGCGACCTTAAGGGAAGCTGCAGATGCTGCGGATAAAAAAAGAACTAAAAATAAAATAAGGGCTACTGAAGCAAAGGTTATTGAATACAATTTTTTGCTAGTTTTCATACATCATCCTCCATTTTTTTTCATTTGAAAAAAATGATAATACTTAAAAATGAGATTAATTTTTAAAACTTCTCTTTTTGAGTTGATATTTATAAAATTATTAAAATATGAGACTATTAATTTGAAATAGAAAGTATAATTGGAATTATCTACGCAGAAAATGGAGTATTTTCGTATAGATAAAGAGTAAATTTTGAAAAATTTAAAAGTTAAAAAAAGAATTTAAAGAATTAAAAGGAAATAAGGTAATCAATAAAAGAAAAAGGATGAAATATTTTTTGCCTAATTTCTGGTAAAATTATTTGTGAGCAAAATATGCCACGACGCATCCTCCCTCTACAGCATCAATTCTGCAGAAGCCAAAGCGTTCAAACTGCACAACCTTATCAAGTTCGGATGCAATTCCGTTTTCTCCGATACCGTCGATATCACCATCCGGGCTGCGTACTTTAACCGGGATTCCATCCTCAGGAACCCATTGGATGATCTTTCCTTTCATCTTTTTAAGGTCTTCAAGAGAAGTTGCGGATTTTTTTGCCTGAAGTGGAGAAAGGGAAGTGATTTCAATATTGCAGAGGTCTTTTAAACGGAGGACGGATCCCACCTGCAGCTTTTCAATATCATCCCTGCAGACAAGCATCCTATTTCCTACGGCAACTTCCCTTATACCTCTTGCATGGTCAGTTGGATGGAGCGGAAGCTTTGCAACCGTTGGTTCGAAATCCGTGATATCCAGTTCAATAGGGTTCCAGACAAAGAAATAACGGTTTGCAATAGGGTCTACTATTTTGCGGTTTTCGGCATAAAGAGACTCCATGCTTATACTTACATCGGTTGTTCCGACTCCCATTTCTATCATGAACTTCTTCAGGGCATCAGCCTGTATCCCGCGGCGGCGGATTGCGCGGATCGTGGGTAGTCTCGGGTCGTCCCAGCCGGTATATTCTCCGGTCTCAATAGCTTTTTTAAGGCCACTAGTACTGAATTTACCAAACTCGTGGATCTTGACCCTTCCCCAGTGAGTTGTCCGGGGATACGTCCAGCCTAAATATTTGTAGATATATCCCTGCCTCTTTTCACTGTCCATGAGGTCTTTGCCGCGGATGATGTGAGTCATTCCAAGAACATGATCTTCAATAGCGCCTGCAAAATCAAGAAGAGGCCAGACTATGTATTTATTCCCTATTTCAGGGCGTGGATGGGACATTTTTCGGATTCTGAATGCGCCCCAGTCTCTCATAGCAGGGTCTTTGTGTTCTATATCGGTTTTAATTCTCAGCACAGCCTGCTGGTCTTCGTATTCCCCGGCAAGCATTTTGTCCCATTGCCTGAGGTTCTCTTCCGGGCTTACTCCTCTATGTGGGCAGGCTTTTTTAGCATCCTTTAATTCTTTAAAATCTCCTCCTGAACAGAAACAGACATAAGCCTCGCCCATCTCTATGAGCTTTCTTGCATAATCATAGTAGAGAGGGAAATGGTCAGAAGCATAGACTACCTGATCAGGTATAACCCCAAGCCACCTGAAATCGTCGAGAAACCATTCATAGGCTTCTAACATCGGCCTTTTTATATCAGGGTCCGTATCGTCAAACCTCAAGATGAACTTTCCTTTGTATATCTTAACATATTCGGAGTTGACCACCATGCCTCTTGCACTGCCAAGGGTTCCTGGCCCATTTGGATTTGGAGCAAAACGCATCACAACCTTGCCCATTTCTGCTCCTTCGAGAGGTTTTAAGCCTTTTTCAGGCTCTTTTTTAACACTCAAAGCTTCTATAAGTTCGGGAGCAATTTCCGAAAGCCTGATTTCCCAGTCTTCAGGTTTCCCTTTAGCAATTTCGGATACAATGGATTCAAGAGCCTCAGATACCGCATTCGGATCGGCTCGAAGTTGGGGGCACTCACCCATTACCTTGCCCATCACGGCTTTGGGCTGGGGGGCTTTCCCGTATTTAACAGCATTTTGTAAAGCGTATTTTTCAATTGTTTTAAGGTCTTCAGGACTTAATGTCATAGGAGTTTCTCCAAAATAATGAACAGCGTAATCCAGTAATTATATTCATTAAATATGATCAAATGTTAAAAGTGAGCATGTACTTTCTAAATAATGTATTACTATATGAATTTGAGGGAAATATCTTAATATTGAGCCACTTAGCCATTATCAGGCGATTTATGGCCGACTTTCTTTTAAGATGAGTAGTTGTGCATTGCTCCATTAATCTATAGTAAATTGCTCTGTAAAAAATCTAGAGTTTTTTTAACTATATCAAGCGTCCTTTTGTTGTCATCAAACAGGTCAAATGATGATGTCCTGTGGGATGATTATAAACATCAACATATAAATTATTCGCTAACGCTTTTGTAATATTTTATATACCATAATTTCTTTAATTATATATTAAAAAGTAAGTAATAAAGACAAATTTATTTTTCAGAATAGCAGCGTATCAATCTTTCTGTAAATTCGCTTTCAGCAGTGTGTCGAGAGTTCTGTAAATTTTCACTGATAAGACTCATGGCTACAAAGTATGAAAATGTAGCCATTTTTGGCTTATACGTTAGTTATTTGCCCTCAAAATAAGCTAAAAATCGTCAAAATAGCTACCTTTTATACGAAAACGTAGCCATTCTTTGGTTTGTAATTCTTTCAAAAATTCATGTAAAAACACTAAATAATTTTGGTTAAAATGGAGAAATATAGAGGTTTTATCTCAAAATCTATTTGTTCTAAAAATAGCAAATGTGCCTTTATCATGTTAAAATGTATATGTTAATATTCTATTATAACATATTATAACATATGTC
>JAUPKV010000457.1 GCA_030837265.1 Methanobacteriota archaeon | reverse complement strand
GTTTTGGAAATTGCTTACAAGGGATTGGAATGTGGAGTCGGAATATCAAGCTCTCTTAGCAGCTTCTTTTTGAGTTAAAGAATCCAGAAAATATCCCCTAAGAGATTCGTATCTCTTTTGTGCAGGTTCTTTTGGGTACAAGAAATAGTCAGTAGGATTAAATCTATCATCTTTAGTCATATGTATAGATTATGGAACTTATAATATTTAAAATTTATTTATAAAACGTCCTTGTCAACATATACTTATAGATTTTAAGGCTTAATTAGGCGGATTTGTATATCATAATTGATTCAGTACGTTGATTTATAAATGGATTTTAAAAATTTAATGTTCCATGAATTGAACATTTTATAGAGATATATTTTTTAAAAACAATGTTGGTCATTAGGTTGTGATAAAAAATTGTGAGTTTTTAGTGGAACATAATCGGCTGACGAAAATCGGTGTTTAATCAAATAGGATCATGTTTTTGGAAAAATTCAAAATTTGAATGCTAATGGGTCAGAAGAATATGTAATACAAAACTTCTATAAATTTTTGGAGCAAAAATTTCTTATAATGTGAACTAAATAAGATAATACAATGGATATTTATTTAATAACAATATCCTTCTTTCAAAAAATACCATTTAAAAGACCTTATTGCCTTCAGGAATAAGACAATTGATATATGAATTTAAGTAAAATCAAAGGGCACAAAAGACTTCATATAGATGTAATTAAGAAATATATCTTAAGGGGTATTAACCAATGAATATTTTGTCTTTTTTAATGCGTGCTAAGTGCAAATATCGGGCCTCATGTGTTCAATTCCAGCTAAATGGAAAATATTGCGAGGGGTTGAACTATCCTAAGTGCGGCTTATTTTTAAAACGGGAAAGGGGTATATAAGTTATCATTGTTATACATAATGAATCCTGATTGCTGTTAAGCACGACACTGTCAATTAGCTTAAATTATTTAAAAATGATTATTATTTGGGCGATAAGCAGAAAACCTTAAATACTTATCGCCATGACGTAGGGGCGAATATGCTAATTCAACGTTCTAATTTTTGCGGTGTTATGACATATCCGGTATCTATAATAACCCAAAAATATAAAAATTTAATCAGAATGTAAAAAATCCTTTTAATAAGACATTTTTTTATATAGAATTTATGAATATTTTGTGGAGTAAAGATAATTTAAATTCAGCCTACTATAATTCGCATGACAATATAAAAAATCAAATCTCCGAAAATAACTGCAGTAACAAAACCTCCTGTAATTGAGAGCATAAATGGCAAGCCGGGAGTAACCCAGATATCCCTCCCAATCATTCCTTTTTTCATGTACTCTTCAAGCTCGGGTTTTTTATTGGCATCGAAATCAAGTCCTGTCCGTGCAAGCTTCTTCTTAATGCTTCCGCGTTCGTCGATCTCCAATTTCTCAAGAAGAGCAAGATACTCTTTGTTTTTCAACGAAGATACCTCAGTCCTGTATCCTATGAACATGTAAAGAGGTTTTTTCAGCATTTCAGGTGAAAAATGAAGGAGGTTGTAGCAGAACATACTCAGAGGAACAAGAATTGTCAGCAGGAGAGCATTTCCTAAAACCGTGAAGGTGAATAGCCCGATTAGAGGGCGTCCGAGCAAGGGATAGATCTCTCCCGAAAATTGATAAATTGGGTAGAGGGGAAAAAGTATGGAAAGTACGATAAGGCCCTTTGCATCTCCACCTCCGAAGGCTCCAAGCTGAAAGAGGATATAAACGGACACAAATACGATTATTCCCGAAAGGAGGAGAGCTTTAAGATAAGGGATTCCACCTATAAAAATTTCGTAAATTATAAATACCAAGCCAGAACCTAGCATATATTTCCACAGTTGATTTGAGACCCTCCGAGCCTTCAGATCGGTATAACACGAATAGAGCAAAAAGGGCATTGTAAAGAGTATTTTGAGGAGTTCGATCTCAATCATGAAAACACATATTAAAAATATTTTTTATAGTTATTAATCATTTTGCTTCATACATTCTAAATTTTTTAGAGAATTTTAAACTTTCAGGGAGAGGACCAGATTAATTCATTCAAGAGACCTTACTTCCCTGGATAGTCTTTCATAATAATTATATAGATCTTCACCCCAGCTAAGAGCTCTGGACTCAAAGGCTATAATATCATTAACATGATCATAGGCGCTGTTATTATAGAAGAGGCCAAGGGAGAGAAAATGATCTGTCACTGCGCATGAGAGGAAGATTTCTTTATCAAAAACATAGAGGTGAGTATTATCCATAACCAGGAATTTTTCTATGTCATCCTTGAATTCAGTTCTCAATCTTTTAAAAACAGATTCTGTAACGACAAGCGAGATGCTTATACCTTTTTCTGCAAAATATAGGAACATCTTAGGATATAGGGGATGGATAAAAGGGGAGATACCTTTTACGAATTTTGATTTAGAAATATTCTCTACAAATTCCTCATGAGGAGAAAACATACTGCTCTCGTTAAGTGATTTAGCAAAATAGCAATGTTTTAGATCACCAATTCTTTTTGAGAGATGAGCAGGTATGCTATCAAGTCTGTGACTGGACCAAAAATCATATTTATCTTCAATGGTTTCTGAAGTCTCTAAAAAAGCATGCATTTTTTCAGTTACTGCCTGCCCTATCAGGGTCAGTTTGTACATGTCCTTCTCCCGGTAAAGGAGATGCCCTTCCATTAGCAATTTTATTTGTGGATAAACTGAAGTTGGACTTACGTTAAGGATCTCAACAATTTCGTCTATACCCTTCGGGCCATCTCTAAGCTGGTTAAGTATCGTTTTTCTTTTTTCGGAAGAAAAAATTAACTCAATATAAGATATTTTCATTACAGAATATAAGTCTCAAAACAATTAATATTTTACTTTTTTAGAAGATCCGATTTACGACCCATTTTAAAAACGCGTATTATGGTATTCGTTCAAAATAATAATAATTATTAGTTTGTAGCTTATTTATCTGCTTACAAGATTATTTTTTTGCTTTACGGGGTGTTTTACAACTTTTTTTGATATCAGTTGACAGCTATATCAAAAATTTGTACATTTTGTTTTAATATATTGGAAAATAAATAAAAAAACAAAGGTGATAACGATGAATAAATATCTGGCTTTAATTTTCTCTTCGGGATTAATTATCGGATTGTCTATGGCCTGTTTGGCAATAATCACAAATATTTTACTTTCCGAACCTATTTCACTAAACTCCGCACTTGTCTGGTTTTCAATGACATCAGGTCTTTATGCAGCTAACAGATTAATCGAAAGCGATAAGGATGCAGCAATCGATAATGCTATCTCGTCGGCTGTAGCTGCCAACAAATCAGTTTTAACGGTTTTTTCCGTAGGTTTAACATTACTTGGACTAATCCTCTCTTTTCAAGAAAGTTTGGAACTAGGACTACTAGTTATTCTTTCAATTCTTTATTTGGCTCTCTATACAACCAACCTCAGTAAAATTCCGTTCAAAAAAGGGGGTAAACGCTTGAAAGATTACCTTGGCGTAAAGAGCCTGATGGTAGGAATAGGATTAAGTTTTGTTGTCCTTTATACCGGAAACTGCTTTCACACAAGTAGCCTTATTGCTCTGGCACTTTTATATTTCCGTACCATTCTCAACGAAGCAATGAATACTATTATATACGACATGAAAGACCTTGAAGCGGACCGTATAAATGGTGTAAATACGCTCCCTATTACTCTAGGAGTAAAAAAAACTAAATATATCCTTCATTCCTTGAACGGTATAGTAACAAGCCTCACCCTTGCCGGATTTCTATTTAATCTTTTTCCGGTATACTGTCTGGGGTTGCTCGTTTCATTTCCCTATTTTGCTTTTCTTATAGAATACATTGTTTATGAACCCTACAGAAGAGGTCATCTTTATTTCCAGTATATACTTCTGGATGGAGCTTATGTGGCTATAGTCCCTTGTGTGTTGCTGTTTGCCAGATTATGGCTCCATTAATTTTTTATTTTTATTTTTTCCCTCAATGAGTTGTGTTTACACCAGAAGGATCATTCTCAATAATAAAATGAACATTAGAGTTCCTCCCAAAAACAATATAAATATAGTTAGCAGATTTAGTATAATCTGGGTTCATAATAATAATTAATGATACCATCCTGTAGACGCAAAAATATGTGGGGATGAATAGTATGATAAACAAAATCGCTATTAATGGTATCGAAGTACAAATATTCGAAAAAATGTATGACTATGTATACAACGTGGATTTCTCGAATTATCCCGATGAAGAAGTGGATGCGGCAGCTTTTTCGGAAAATGATGCCGAAGCCTGTCTTCCAAAAGTATTGGTCCGGAAAATCAACTTATATGAAAACGTTAACTTCCTGTTAGGAACTCTACATTCCAGGAAGACTGATCTACAGGGAGTTGAACTTCCTGAAACTATTGTGCTAGATGGTATGGAATATACTCAGGTTAACTTCGGGGAAGAGGAGATCAGCTATCTTAAAACCGAAGCTCTGGATGAGCCAGTATATACTTTGATATTCAGGACAGTGAAGATCACTAATGGAGTATATCTTTATGTATATCCCTTCGATACTCAAATCTTTGAGACCGAATATGAGGCACAGGCAGCAGCGAATGAATTGAATGCTTAAATGCAAAGGCCATATGGAAGTATAAAATAAAAACACAGTGACAAATTGTTTTTAATTTTGGTACTGTTAGTCTAACCGAGAATCTTTACCTCATGATGTTAAAATTCCCAAAATTAGTGCTGCTCCAAAACTCAACACACTGAAGATGTAATCTCCATTATTGAGAAACTATTTCCTTCCAATCCAGGAAATTCATCAGACTTCTATTTACTCACTACTAGAAAAGATGCCTTCGTCTGGCTTGATACTTTTCTTGAGGACCGTTTCTTTTTTTGGACACGAAAATACGTTTGATTCCAGATGGAGGAACTTTTGCCACAAAGCCTTACATTTCGGGATCTGCTTACCTCATGAAGATGGGAAATTACTAAAGAGGAGAATGGAATGAGATATGGGATGCTATTTTCCGGTCTTTCTTGTAAGCACCTGGAACAGGATGCTAGAAGATAAAAGAAAAAAGTTTCGTGATATAGCTGTAAAATTCCTGGGGAAATGAACTCATCTGAAAAGAGAAAAAACAAAGAATATGAATCAAATAGATAGATATCGAATGCTGAGTTTTTTATTTACGGGTACTCAATTTTGGTGCCTCAGAACTCATAAGAAACGGAAATTGAGTGCCTCAAATATACAATGAAATTAATAAAGATATTGATTAGAATTGGGCCAGAATATACCCAAAAAGCTGAAAAATAGCTAATTTCTTTCAACCATACTTGTTGGTATTTAATCCTTTGTCGCAAAGTTATTGAGATAAATTCGAGATAAATGTTAATCTATTTTTTCCACAAAAACTTAAGTTGTAGTACTTGAAGAGGTAATTCATAAGGGAAAAATTAACCGATTGGAATTTGATCAACTGATTTGGGGCTTTTTGGCAATATATCATATTTGTTCAAAATGGAACTTTTTTATAACTAAAAAATAAGCTCCAAAACTCCTTCTTTTTGCTCCACTAATTGAAAATTTTAAGACTTTTATGAGGATTTACTGATTAAAAAATTAAAGTTCTTTCTATTACGATAATAGGCATATCAATTGAACCGTTTTGTCAGGAAGTTGGCAGTAGAAATCAGTTCCTGCTCATGCTCTTTAATCAGTTTTTCAAGCTTCTC
>JAUPKV010000456.1 GCA_030837265.1 Methanobacteriota archaeon | reverse complement strand
TACAGCCTTACAGCATATTCGGCAGATGAAGTTATTGCCAGAGATTACATCCTTGAGGAAAAGCCTGATATTGTAGTACAGGTCCTTGACTCAACAAATCTTGAACGTAATCTTTACCTGAGCACTCAGTTACTGGAAATGGGCACAAGCCTTATCCTTGCCCTCAATATGACCGACCTATCAGAAACGAGAGGTGACGAGATAAATGTCTCCCGGTTTGAAAAGTCACTCGAAGTTGCTGTGGTAAGGACAACTGCAAACTACGGAAAAGGTATTATTGGCCTTCTTGATGCGATCATTTCAAAATCCGATTTGAGTGCCTCTTCGCATTATAAAATAGGGTATGGGAAAAAAATTGAAGACCAGATTCACAGTCTTGAGAAAATCCTGGATGAAGATAATACTTTGAAGGACAAGTATCCCCCCAGATGGTTGAGTATCAAACTGCTTGAGGGAGATGAAAATGTTCGCTCAAAGCTTTCTTCGTCAAATGTACAGCCTGAAGTTGAAAAGTTCCTTTCCGCACTTGATACTGAAGAATACGAAGCCGAAATAGCCGATAAGCGTTACGATTTCATAGGTAGACTAGTTTCTCAGGTCTGTAACACCCATGTCGAAGAGATGTCTCCCTCCGACATGATCGATAGGGTACTTACCAACAAGTATCTAGGCATCCCAATTTTCCTTTCTATGATGTGGGGAATGTTTGAATTAACTTTTAATTTTGCCACCCCTTTCATGGAACTTATTGACAGATTTTTTAGTCTTCTTGGCGGAGTGATTTCGGAAAATATCGGTTCTTCCTGGCTTTCATCTCTGCTTGGAGATGGACTGGTTTCAGGAGTTGGAGCAGTCTTACTCTTTGTACCCAATATTTTCATTCTGTTCTTTCTCCTGTCTTTGTTGGAAGATAGCGGATATCTGGCAAGAGCTGCCTTTATTATGGACAAGCTGATGTATTCGATGGGGATCCAGGGGAAATCTTTTATCCCTATGCTTATGGCATTCGGATGTTCGGTCCCGGCTGTGATGGCAACCCGTACTCTTGATGATGAGAAGGACCGCCTTATTACCATGCTTGTGACACCTTTCATGTCATGCGGAGCTAGAATGCCTGTCTACGTGCTGTTGGCAGGAGCGTTTTTCGGAAAACAGGCCGGATCAGTTATCTTTGGGATCTATGTACTAGGTATTATTGTGGCAATAATGTCTGCCAAGCTTTTCAGAACTGTCATTTTCAAAGGCAAACCCTCTCCATTCATAATGGAACTTCCTCCCTACCACAGGCCTTCAGTTGGCAATTCCGTAAAAAATATGTGGAACCAGGGCTCCCTTTACCTTAAAAGAGTAGGTACCGTAATTGTGGGAGGTGTAACGATTATATGGCTGCTTTCATACTTCCCGCAGGGAGTTGAATACGGAAGTGCAGAAAGTTACATAGGCAGCCTTGGAAAACTGATTGCACCTCTTGTAGCTCCGCTCGGGTTTGACTGGAAAATTGCAATTTCTCTGATATTTGGGTTTCTTGCCAAAGAAGTTGTCCTGGGTTCTCTTGGAACGCTCTACGGCACCGGAGCAAATGAGGGGATGCTGTCTTCAGCTCTTGTAGCAGACCCGGTATTTACTCCAGCTGTCGCACTCGGGCTTATGGTGTTTACACTGCTTTATGTACCCTGCATCGGGGCAGTTGCAGTAATAAAAAAAGAATCCGGTTCATGGAAATGGATGCTTTTTGCAGCAAGTTATTCGACAGCCGTGGCGTGGATGATGGCCTTTGCAACGGTAAAAATAGGGAATATCATATTCGCATGAGGTGATGCAAATGGAAAATAAGAACAAAGCTCTGACCTATTTTACCCTCCTCTGGGGATTGCTGTACCTTTCAATCGGAAGCTTACAGGTCCTGAAAGGGGCTAAACTTTTACCTGATGATTTTCTATCTACTAATTTGATCCCTCCTGAGATCGCCGGCGGGCTGGTACTTGCAGTCGTAGGTGCAATTTACTTATACGGAACTATTGAATTTTCAAAAAATTCCTTTGAAGGGAAAGCCTATGCATATGTAGGAATCATACTTTCCATACTCTTTGGGATACTATATTTCCTGACATTTACTGCCAACATTATTAACGCCTGGGTACTGTTCGCCGAAGGATTTGAAGAATGGACACCGCTAGTTGATTTCAAACCTGCCCTGTATCTTGGATTGCTTTCCTTTGCAATCTATGCTGGTTGGGAGAAAAGGTTCAGGCTTCAGGAATGAGGAGGAAACGGACAATGGTACTTGGTTACATTTTCGTATTAAAACAGATAGCAGAAGTAGAAAAGAAAGGTAACATTTCTTTCAATGAGATATCAAGACGTTTGAAAATGAGTACACAACAGCTTAAGGGTTTACTTGAAATAATGGAAAAGATGGGACACGTTGAAAAAGTGACAGACAACAGTTTAAACCTATCTTCGTCCTGTTCCGATTCCTGCAAAAACTGTGGTTGCGGATGTTCCGGGAAAGCCACAGTCTCGAGCGGCACAATTTACAGGTTGACTGAAAAAGGAAGAAGGGTCTGCAATAACCAGACAGACTGATCCAGGAAAAATGAGATGAAATAAATCTCAAATAATTGATTATTGGCAGTACAAGCAAATCTTTTTGTAAAGAAAATAAGCATATTAATATTACTTTTTTTGGGGTTGTGATGAAAAGTCAAAATGGTTATTGCTCAATTATCTACAAAATACGCCCCGATAGAGTAGTGGAGTGATATCTAAATGGTGAAAAGAAAACCTGCGAGGTTCTGACTGCCGGTATTGGGATCCCGGTAGGGGATGATTAAAACAACCTTACAGCCGAAGAGCGTGTCCCTGTGCTCATGCAAGCAGCATTGTTCTTCAAAGCTGATTGTGACTACGGGAGCCGGGTTGCCAAGGGCCTCGGACTAATCCAACAGGTGTTTTTTTGGCAATAGAACCTTTCAAGATAAGCTAAAGTAAATACGGATATGTAACAAATGCAAGTATGTAATAAATTTAGATCAAATAATAGTGAAGTGATCAGTTTGACAAAGGAACACTTTACGGCAGAAGAAGCAAAAGAAGTAGGCGAAAAGATTGGAATAAAATGGGATAAATTCGATGTTGACCAGTTCCGCCGAGGCATGGACGTAGAGCTGGAACATGGAACCATAGACCCCTCAACTAATGTTACAAATGATGACCCGATTTTGACCGGAAAAATCGCTCTGGCTCATCTGAATGAATTTCCGGATTACTATGATAGGCTTGAAGAAATGGAAGATAAAGCTGAAGAGTTCTGGGAAAAAAAGAAAAACTGAGATTCATTGATGAATTTTTACACAATTCAAAATATCTCATAAAGATAGGTGAGAACATGGTAGAAAGCGAGTCTGAACAAATACATATGCCTCTTATTGGAGACGATGCCCCTTCATTTACGGCAGTGACGACGCAGGGAGACATTAGTTTTCCTGAAGACTACAAAGGAAAATGGGTAATCCTTTTCAGCCATCCTGCTGATTTCACTCCCGTATGCACTACTGAATTTATTACTTTTGCCAGTATGCAGGAAGAATTCAGAGAAATGAACACAGAGCTTATAGGGCTTTCCATAGACAGTGTTTATTCCCACATAGCCTGGCTCAGGAGAATTGAGGAGAAAATCGAATACAGAGGAATGAAAAATATTGAAATTAAATTTCCTGTGATTGCTGACCTGACAATGGAAGTAGCGAAGAAATACGGTATGGTGCAGCCAAATGCCTCAACTACCCAGGCAGTAAGGGCAGTATTCATTATCGACCCCGAATCGAAGATAAGGGCAATCATATACTACCCGCTGTCAGCCGGAAGAAATATGCAGGAAATCAAGAGGCTTGTAACCGCCCTGCAGAAGAATGAAGCAGAGAAAGTTGCAACCCCGGCAAACTGGCAGCCAGGGGAAGATGTCGTTATACCTTGCCCCATTTCAATGAAAGCCGTAAAAGAAAGGCTTGAAACAACTGAAGAAGGAAGATATTGTCTGGACTGGTTTTTGTGTATGAAAAAGGAAAGCAAAAAGTAATGTAAAAACTGATCAGGCTTAAGGATTTGAATTATAAAATCACAGCATAGGACAATGTGGCCAAATCCATTTGTTTCAGTTTTTGACTTTTAATATTAAGTTTATTTTTTTACTTTTTTTAGTCAATTTTATCAAACCTGGATGCAGATGCCCCACAAATCGGACAGCTCCCATGAGGTTCCCCTTCCATAGTGTATCCGCAGACATTGCAAACATAGTAATCAACTTCTTCATTCATTCCGATTTCGCTCAGAGCTTTTTCATATAACCCGGCATGGATCTTTTCTACTTTATTTGCCACTTCAAAGCTCCAGAGAGCCCTCTTATCATCTTCTTTTTTTGCTTCCTCTATAAATTCAGGATACATTTTAGTAAATTCGTATGTTTCGCCGTTAATTGCATCTTTCAAGTTATCCATTGTTGTTCCAATTCCGCCCATACGCTGAAAATGATTTAACGCATGAATAGTTTCCGCAGCAGCAGCCGCTCTAAAAAGTTTAGCTATCTGATGATACCCTTCTTCATCAGCTTTTTTCGCAAAGGCTAAATATGTCCTGTTAGCCATCGATTCTCCCGTAAATGCAGCTTTAAGATTTTCCTTGGAACTCATAGTATCTACCTATTTTCGAACTTTTTTGCTCTATTTGTAGTTGATGTATCATTATTAAAGCTACGTTCCTGAAAAGTATCAATATATCCACGGTAGTATGAGTAATTATTAACGATGTTTTATAAATTTACAAAGTTCTCAAACATTAAATGAATAACCGTTTATATAAATGGTTAATTGATTACAAATAAAAACCAGTTAAGAAAAATAACATTCTAACAATATAAAAATATAAGTGAGGCCATATATCAGAAAGTATTAAATATAATTATAAAGTATATCATATTGGCAAAATACAATTAGCCACAAGCATGGGGTAAAATTAAATTTAAAGGCAAATTTATCCAGAATAGATTTTCCAATCTGTTAAAACTTATAAGATTTCTCCCTTCTTAAAAATAGAGAAAAATGAAAAGAAAAGACAAACTTTAGGGAGAGAGAAACGAGGGCAAATTAAGTTTATCTGGATATTCTATATGTACAAACAGGAAAAATGTGGGGATAAAATGGAAAAACATCATAATATAAGAAGCAACGAAAGTGTGAAAAAAAGAGCATTGATTTTAAGTGGAATTTTGATATCATTATTAATTTTTGTTACATCCACTGTATCGGCATGTACCTATGCATATGCATATGTTCCAAATTTAGGAAACTATACATTAGATAGTCCTGCACAATTAAGTAGTACAACTCTTCATGGCAGTTCAGCGCTTACAGGTCATGCTCCTCTTGGTTATGCTCCTAATGGTACTGTATCAGTAATTGATACCTCAACAAACGAGATCGTAGATAATGTGAGCGTAGGAGGGTTTCCGGTTGGAATTGCAGTCAGCTCTGATGGAAAAACAGTATATGTTACTAATCTTTACAGCGACACTCTTTCTGTAATTAACACGGCTAAAAATACTGTTAAAGCTACAGTGAAAGTAGGAAGATACCCATTTGGAGTTGCGGTAGCGGGTAGTTACGTATATGTAACTAATAGTGAAGATGGCACTGTCTCTGTAATAAGCAAGTACACTAACAAAGTTGTATCTACGCTGGATGTTGGAAAATGGCCGGTGGGTATCGTTTCTTCAGGTAGATATCTTTACATAACTAACAATGATAATGACACTGTTTCCGTCATTGACTCAGCTACACGCAAAGTTACTAATACAGTGAAAGTTGGGGGATATCCTATTGGAATTGCAGTCAACAGTGCAGGAACCAAAGTATATGTGGCATGTGGATATGAAGATAATGGGACGATCTCTGTAATTGATACCACCAAAAACAATGTTACAGCCACTGTGAATGTAGGAGGCTGGCCTTTCGGAGTCGCTGTAAATCCTGCAGGAACAAGAGTATATGTAACTAATGAAGAGGAGGGTACGGTTTCTGTAATTAATACAGCCACAAACAAAGTCATAGCCACAGTTAAAGTAGGATATGAGCCACTGGGAATTTCAGTCACGCCTGACGGAAAGAAGATATACGTAGCAAATGGAGCAAGTGGAACTGTCTCTGTAATTAATGCTGCCACAAATACTGTTATTGATACAATGAATGTAGGATTGTTCCCGACTGCCTTCGGTCAGTTTATTGGAGTGAAAACTGGAGTGAAAAAAGTACTTCCTGTTGCTGCGTTTTCAGCATCAAGCGTAAAAGGAAAAGCACCATTATCAGTAAAATTCACGGATAAAAGCACCGGATCACCCACATCGTACTGCTGGAACTTCGGTGATAAGAGTGCTACTTCTTCAGCCAAGAACCCAACACACAAATATGCAAAAGCAGGAAAATACACTGTCACCTTAACAGTTACAAATAGTGATGGAAGCAATACGCTGAAAAAGACTAACTATATCACCGTGTCGTAAGTCCTAACCGAATTTAATTCGGATTCAAAAATATAAGATTAAACTATAAATTGAGGGAAATTAATTAAAAGTAAAATGACCCTCAAGCAACTTTTTTGTCCGTTTATTCTTTCTTTGACTTGGATCTTAAGGGAATGTTTTAAGCGATTGAAGCATAAACAGTTTCCTAAGTAATAGCTCTATAAATTTTAGTTGTCTAATGAAACTCTTCTTCATCGATTTTTTTCTCAAAGGTTAAATCTGTCTTTTATATTGGTGCATCAGTAAATGCAACTTAAAGATCTCATTGGAACCAATGATATACACAGTTTGAAGCTTTTTACTCTATAGTAGCTGACATACTATTTTGAATGGTATGAAGTATTGAATTTTTATACCAATTTTTGGTCTTAATTGTAAAGGTCTTAAGCATTAACAGGAAACTGTTTATTAAAATGTTTAATTGAACACAAATAGGAATATATTGGAAAAAATGATACTTTAACAGTATAAAAATATAAACTAGGCTATATATCAGAAAGTATTAAATATAATTATAGAGTATATTGCACTGGTAAAATAAATTTAGTCATATTTAAGGGGTAAAATTTACTTCAAATTCGATATGTACATACAGGAAAAATGTGGGGATTATATGGGAAAACAACTCGATATGAAAAACAATATAAGTATGAAAAAAAAGGCACTGATCTTCAGTGGAATCTTGCTATCATTTTTAATTTTTTTCACATCCACTGTGTCGGCATGCACCTATGCATATGTTCCAAGTTTAAATTTTACCATTATGGGTTCTGCACCTCACGGTAGTCCAGTTCATGGCAGTTCGGTGCTTTCAGGTCAAGTACCTAATGGTACCGTATCTGTAATTGATACTACAACAAACAAAGTTATAGCTAATGTGACTGTAGGACGTTTTCCAATTGGAGTTGCAATCAGCTCGGATGGAACAACAGTATATATTGCAAACTCTTTAAGCGATTCCCTCTCTGTGATTAATACGGCTACAAACACTGTTAAATCTACGGTGGATGTAGGAAATGATCCTATAGGTGTTACAGTCGCAGGGAATTACGTATATGTAGCAAATAGTGAAGATGACACCGTCTCTGTAATTGATAAAGTCACAAACACTGTTATATCCACATTGAACGTTGGAGATGGTCCAGAAGGTATCGTTTCTGCAGGTAATTATATATACGTAACTAATTATGATGACGACACCGTCACAATAATTAATAAGGTTACAAATACTGTTGAAACTACAGTGAATGTAGGAAATGAACCAGAAGGAATTGCAGCTAACCCAGCACAGACAAAGGTATATGTGGTAAATCGCGACAGTGGAACTATCTCGGTAATTGACACTACCACAAACAACGTTACAGACACGCTGAATCTGGATGAAGGAATCTTTGGAATCACAATTAACCCGGCAGGAACAAGATTATATGTAACAAATCCAGAGAATGGCACAGTTTCTGTAATCAATACCGACACAAAAGCGGTTATAGCTACAGTAAATGGAGGAATAACACCGTTTGGAATTTCCATCACTCCTGATGGAACAAAGGTATATGCTGCTAACTTGTTAAGCGGAACTGTTTCCGTAATTAATACAGCCACAAACAAAGTTACAGCAACAGTGAAAGTAGGAAATATGACCTTTGCTTTCGGACAGTTTATCGGAGGGAAATCAACAACCAGA
The DNA here is from genome assembly GCA_030837265.1 of Methanobacteriota archaeon. The sequence continues at coordinate 5,585 of JAUPKV010000456.1, read as the reverse complement.
GGTAAAAAAGTACTTCCTGTAGCTGCATTTTCAGCATCATGCGTTAAAGGAAAAGCACCATTATCAGTAAAATTCACTGATAAAAGCACCGGATCACCCACATCGTATTGCTGGAACTTCGGTGATAAGAGTGCTACTTCTTCAACAAAGAACCCAATACACAAATATACAAAAGCAGGAAAATACACTGTCACCTTAACAGTTAAAAATGGTGACGGAAGCAATACGCTGAAAAAGACTAATTATATCGTTGTGTCTAAGTAATAACAGAATGTAATCCGAATTCAAAATTATAGATTAAAACTATAAGTTGAGGGGAATTGATCAACAGAAAAATGACCCTCAAACAACTTTTTTGTCTTTAGATTTTAATATCCGATAACTCTACCTGGGCGGATAAGGGACTATTCTTTCACTCACGGGCTTTACTCAAAATGGTTAAAGACAAGCTTAATAAGTATTAATTGCTTTATTGAAGATTTTTTGTGCAATTAAAAGTTGTGTAAAGTTTATTTTCTAAATTCAAATCTACTGATCTTTTATTTCAAAAAGTAAGCTTATATTTTAGCCAATTATTCTTCTACTAGCAGTTTGCTAGCTTTCTACAGATTTTACAAAGTTCTAAAGGTTTTACAGAATAATTGTTCAATTTCAAATTTATCCAATCACAAAAGAATTTAATTCTTAATATATCATAATTCTTAATACGCGTCATGGAAGTGTTTCAAATTTCCCGTCGATGTCCCACAAAAGGAGAAACAGAATTGGCAAAGCTATTTCTTGAAGGTAAAACAGTGTCTGAAGCGATGGAAATCATAGGTGAAATACGAGCTGTAAATAGCGTTTCACGAAAGGCTTTCACTGATGCATTTATCATCATGCAAGAATTAAAGAGTATAGATCGGGAACCAAACTGGACAGAAGCGACAGTGATATCTAATAAATTTAATATATCATTTCATCGCGTGCTGCTTTTAGCAGCAGCAATGTTTCATGCAGGATGGGCGCCAGCAAAAATGACGCGGAGAATTATTGAGAAATTAAGATATCCGGAAATGCGTAATGATATTGCATGATTTCAGAATCTTTCGCCTATTAATGAAGCGGAAATTAAAAATTAATTTGATCATAAGATTCATTATTATAAGATTCAATATTATAATATTAATCGGATTTTAAATATATTTTGTGGAGCAAAATATGAAAAGAAAGTGGGAAAGAGATTTAGGTCTTCAAGGACGGATGCTGTTTACGATGTTTCTTCTTGCAGTAGTTTACCTCTTTTTCCTGGCATTCCTTTCGTACTATGGGGCACCTCCGTTCTTCATGATTTTATTTGTCGGCCTTTTCATGGGTATTCAATATTTTTATTCGGATAAAATGGTCCTCTGGACTACCGGAGCTCAGATAGTCTCTGAAACCGAAGCCCCGCAACTTCATGGGATGATTACGCGGCTCTGTGCAATAGCCGACCTTCCGAAGCCGCAGGTGGCAATTGTCAAGACTGAAGTTCCAAACGCTTTTGCAACCGGCCGGGGTCCGAATAAAGCAGTGGTTGCAGTTACTACGGGAATTCTGAATAAACTCTCTCCTGCAGAACTCGAGGCGGTTCTTGCCCATGAGTTAAGCCATGTTAAGAACCGAGATATGGCAGTTCTGACGATAGCCGGTTTCCTTTCAACAGTGGCTTTCTATTTTGTCCGTTACAGCCTTTACTTTAACATGGGAGAAGATCGACGGCGTGACGGAGGAAGCCTTTTGATCGTCTGGTTGATTTCAATTGTAGTATGGGTTGTCAGTTTTTTGCTGATCCGTGCACTTTCTCGATATCGGGAATATGCGGCAGACAGGGGTTCGGCAGTTATTACCGGGCAGCCTTCAGATCTTGCATCAGCCCTGATGAAAATAAGCGGGCTTATGGATCGTGTTCCACGGGAAGACCTGAGGAAAATGGAAGGAATGAATGCCTTTTACATTATCCCTGCTATTTCAGGGTCTTCGGTCATGGACCTCTTTTCCACCCATCCGTCCGTGGAAAAAAGGATAGCCAAACTTGAACAGATGCAACAAGAAATGCGTTAGTTGGATAGCACTGCGTACAAAAGAATCGAATCGGATTAAAAAAGCCTGATCGGTTCTATTCCCATTTTTTCCATCAGGCAGGCAGGTATGTCAATTACCCGTAGGACTGAATCGATCACTATCCCATCGGAGCTTGCTATTATAAAACTCTTTTCAGGATTCCCTCCGGTAGTTTTTAATTCGAAATCTGTAGTTTTTGAAGTTCGAGCATCCCCTATAAGTCCGTTTTCGTGCATTTTACGGCGGATTAGACCTGCAAGTTCTCCGCTTCGGCTGATTTGAGCATCCAGAAGGAAAATGACTGATTTCGAATGGACTTCGGAAAGGAAATGAAGCACCAGATCAAGAGATTCCTCGATATCTTCAACCTGTTTTGCCTTGCTGAAATAGTAGCGAGTATCTCTTACGAAACCGTCATCGCAGAACCAAATAGGCGCTTTTTTTAGCAGGCTGTCCACACAGAGGAGCACATTAAACCCATCTATTAGGATTTCTCTGTCCTTCAAGCCTCTACAGGCTATTTTCTTATTAATTCTGGAAATTACCCTGTCAGGAGGCATAATTACCCTTGCAAGAATGTAACGTTCTTCAACACTGAGCCCGGAATGAGTAGAGACAAAACCGATAGTTGCAAACTTCGGGTAACCCCAGCGGAGAAGGCTTCGAATATCCCTGGCAGGCTTAAGCAATTTTTCTCTCAGATTGGGGCCGGAAATATCAATTGGGTTCTGGTGCATATCTCCCATACATATTTTCTCCTCTCCGGAAGGAAGTTCTTAAATGAATGAAATACATTATATATACATATTCGTGCAAATAAAAATAACAATGTGTGAACCCGGCATTCTATTTGCCTGAGGTTTTTGTTTTCGGTTTTATTCGATCAAAATTGTTTTTCAACTGGACCTGCTTGTGTTCAGGTTGGAGGTTCTTAGTATGGAAGTATTGTGGCTCACTCAAGACGAAGTTAAAAGTGTTATTGACATGCATTCCGATATGCAGGTCGTAGAAAGTGCTTTTAGACAGCATGGGCTTGGAAAGGTTCAGATGCCCCCGAAATCTTACCTTTACTACAATGCTTATAACGGAGACCTGCGAACAATGCCTGCATATCTTGAGGACGAGGATATTACTGGCGTGAAAATCGTTAATGTCCACCCGGGAAATCCGGCTCTTGGGCTTCCAACTGTAATGGCGCTAATTGTTCTTATTTCCCCTAAAACAGGTGAGCCTATAGCAATTATGGACGGGACATTCCTTACCGATATCAGGACCGGAGCTGCAGGTGGGATTGCTGCAAAATACCTGGCTAGAAAAGATTCAAAGGTTATCGGTATGGTAGGGGCCGGAATCCAGGCAAGATCCCAGCTTGAGGCTCTTAATCAAGTTTTTAAGCCTGAACTGGTGAAAGTTACTTCCAGGACGAAAGAAAGCTGTGAAAAGTTTATTCGGGATGCTGCGGATATCGTATCCTGTGAGGTCCTTTATGTAGAGAAAATTGAGGAAGTTTGTGACTGTGATATCCTTGTGACAACAACCCCAACTCGTAAGCCCATAATAAGGGCCCAGTGGATCAAAGCTGGCACTCACATAAATGCGATAGGAGCTGATGCCGTTGGGAAAGAAGAACTCGATCCCGAGCTTATCATCCGCTCCAAAATAGTAGTGGATGATATTGTTCAGGCACTTCATTCAGGAGAAGTAAATGTTCCTCTTTCCAAGAACTATATTTCTGAAAATGATATCCATTCCCAGCTCGGAGAAGTGATTGTAGGCTTGAAGCCCGGCCGGACAAGTGAAGATGAGATAACAATCTTTGACTCAACTGGCCTTGCCATTCAGGATGTTGCAAGCGCACATCTGGTTTATCAGAGGGCTCTTAGTAAAGGGCTTGGAAGGTACGTAAAAATGTTCTAAACAAATGTTCTTCCTTAATGCAGATTCTCACTTTTAAGTTCTTTTTTTCTAACTTCCATTTAAACTTTACAGTTTGTCTGATATGGCAGATTCTTATTATCCAATAAATTTATAATGTTTCTAACTATTTTATATATTGACTTTTATTGTATTTTTATTCTGTATTTTAAATTTTATAAATTATTTCGAAATATCAGAGGTTAAAATCATGTGCACAACGATGATCATTACCAAAGGTGCCAGTGCAGATGGCTCGATAATGGTAGCTCATTCCGACGATGATGAACTGGCAGATCAAAGGATTATCTACGTACCTGCCCAGGATCATGAGCAAGGTGCAATGCGGCAAGTCTTTTCGGAACACTATCGTTATCCCCGTATAATGACCTCTAAACGGGGCCAGGGATATCAAAATCCACGTCTTAACTATCCTGATTGGGCAAAGCCCATTGGCTATATTCCCCAGGTGAAACACACTTATGCTTATTTTGACGGCAACTATGGGATCATGAACGAACACAACCTGATGATGGGAGAATGTACTAATGGCGCTAAATACCAACCCGGGCCAGTAACTGCTGAGGAAGCAGAAAAAACCGGTAAGCATATCCGGATCCTTTATAGCCAGGAACTCTCCCGGATTGCACTGGAACGTTGCAAAACGGCCTCGAAAGCCGTTGAGCTTATGGGTAAGCTAATTGACGAATACGGACTATACTCAACCGGAGAAACATTGCTGCTGGCTGACGAAGACGAGGCCTGGGTCTTTGAGATGTGTGCTTTGTCCGATGAAAAATATCATTCCGGCTGGGTGGCCCAGAGAGTTCCCGATGGGGACTTCTTTGTTGCTGCCAATGAGTTTCGAATCCGCCAAATTAAAGATAATAATAAGAATTATGTTTATTCCAAACTGCTCAAACCCGGGTTAGAGAAATTAGGCTGGTGGAAACCTCTGGACAGCCCACTGGACTGGCTCCCCGCTGTGAGTAGTGGTGAATATAACCACCCCTATTATTCCTTGCGCCGGGTCTGGCGGGTTATGGACCGGGTCAATCCCGATCTGGCTTTAAGTCCGTGGGTGACCAGAGGTTTTAAAGACATTAAAGATGGAAGTTATGCCACCGATTATCCTTTTTCAATCAAACCAAAGTGCCCTCTTACCCTGCATGATGTCTTTTCACTATACAGGGACCATTATGAAGGGACTCAATTTGATATGACCAAAGGTGTAGCTGCCGGCCCTTACGGTGATCCCAGTCGTTTCACAGGTCCGTATGATGGGAATCAAAATAATGTTACAACAGACCAGCATATGTACGGTGCCTGGGAAAGACCTATCTCGGTCTTTTATCAAGGATATACTTATGTCAACCAGCTCAGGTCCAAAACTCCGGAAATTCCTGAAGTAACCAGGGGTTTGTGCTGGTTTGGCCCGGACGTAGCATATACCACCTGTTTCGTTCCCTTTGCTGTAAAGGCGCTTGATTTACCCAAATCTTATCAGACGGGTGACCCGCAAAAATTCGACAGAAGCTCTGCCTGGTGGGCTTTTGATTTTGTGGCCAATTGGGCCAGGTTAAATTATC